>JALOMM010000129.1 GCA_025455535.1 Bacteroidales bacterium
TCAGGATTAACCTGTGAGACAAGCACCGGCTCCTGTACGAAGGTTCTGTAAAACAGTCCGGGTCTCTGGGTGCTGTCTGCCGGGTTATGGTAATTATAATACCAGAGGCCGACAGGGGGCAGCAGTCTTTTTCCTGCAATTGAATTGTTTGGCTTGTAGAATGTAACTGAAGCAGCCATCTGCTTTACCTGCGGATCTTTAATCTTTCCTTCCTCCGCGATAAGCACATTCTCCCTGCCCGTATAGAGCATCTGATCTCCGGTAAGAAATTTCGTGTTCGAGCATCCGGCCGCAGCAGCAGCCGCGGTAACCAGCAGTATAATATGTATCTTCCTGAACCTGATCATTCTTTCTTTATGTCTCTCTGTCGCCCGGTCGCTCCCTCGCTCAATCTCCTTGCTCCTTGCTCCTTGCTCCCTGCTCCTTGCTCTTTTTCCTGCGCCATATATCTCTCAGCCTGTCATAATTCTTCCTGTAGATGAACCCTACTCCCGACTTGATCACCTCTCCTTCCAGAAGATCCTCATAATTCTGCTGACGGTACACCTTCAGGAACTTTGTCTTTGCCGAATCAAGAGAATATTCGAATATGAAATTCTCTATAAGGTTACTTGATGACTGGCCGGCATGGGCATTTTCATACATACGTCCTGAGACCATCACCGTTCCGCGGTCCTTGAACATCTCCTTCTTTACCTCATAAGTCAGGCTTGTATAGGATTGTTTGCCTCCTGCATCCGATACCCCGGTGAATGTGTCGATGCCAAATGATACATCCACCCCTTTTATGGCCGATTTGGTGAGCTGGTTCAGCTGCGTCTCCCAGAACTGGCTTATTTGCTGTGTCACGTAATCAGTAGAACTCTCGGAGTTGGGGAGCTCAATCCGCTGAAAGATGAGCAGGTTAATGGCCTGCTGCATCCGCATATCGGCTGACATAGTATTGATGACGCTGGTAACGTACTGATCCTCTGACCGCACATCGAATACGATCTCCATATCTTCAAGCCTGCCGCCAAGTTTCATATATACCAGGAAATTTACCTCCCGGTTTTTCTCGTCAACCGGATTGTAGTATGACCCTCTGACCTTGCAGGTCGTTTCCATCTGCAGCGCCGGGTCATTTATCTTACCGTCCCACCTGATGAAGCTCCCCGGCGTAATGACAAAATCCTTCCTGGGCCATCCCGGGATCTTCAGCTCAGTGCCCCCCTCACCGATCTCATAGGTGCCACTGAGGGCTGTTGCCTGGTTTGGCATCATTGAATATGTAAGGAATCCTCCGCCCCGGATATGAACACCGATATCAAAACCCCGTGTGATCTGAAAGTTGAAGAGACTGTTGGGATCAATCTCAATAAGTGCTTCGACAGCAGGCAATCCTGAAATTGCTTGTCTTTCCTTAAGAATCTCGGGAAGTACAATATCAGCCAGAGTCAGGCTGGCAAACGTGACCGTCTTTTCAGTTTCCGATACATTCAGATTCTCAGTATAGCGGTAATTGATGACTGTCCCTTCCGCAAGAACAATCTTTCCCTCAACGGAAGGATTTTTGACCGGGCCGGTAATGTCAAGTCCTGAATTAAGGAAAACAGATCCGAAAAACCCAGCATTGTGTTTCTCACTTGTATTCATCACCTGTATGCGGTCTGAGGTGACCTCAAGATCGGCTATGATATTTCCGGGATCATTCAGATCAATGTTTCCATTCAGGCTGAGCTTCTTATTCAGCGAGTCGAGTATTGTAAACTGATTGAAAATCAGCTTATTGTTTTCCACAGTGATTACATCTCCGGGCAGACGGAACAGAGCGTTAAGCGGAATTACCCTAAAGGCTGTTTCCCTGATCTCCACCGAACCGTTTAGACTTTGCTTTTTGCCGGCTTCGTTGAAATTCAGGCTTCCGCTCAGAACACCGTGTAAATCGCTGACAAAATTGCTTATGAAAGTTTCAAACGGATCAACGGGAATACCTGAGAATTCTGTTTTGATGCTTTTCTTCCCGGTACTCTTTCCAAGCTCCAGGTCAAGTGAAAGCCTGGTGGTATCATTCAGCACCGCTTTAAGATCGCCTGTCATATTGCCCAGCGTATCAGACATAAAATGTCCTTTCAGACCGAAGTCACCGACAGGGCTTTCATTCAGTGTCACCTGAATGATATCCATATCCATATCCAGCTTCATTCCATCATTTCCGTCATATCCTATTTTCCCGGTGAACTTTCCGTCAGTTCCGTAAGCCTCCATCCCCGGTATAAGCAGCATATTCAGTCCGACATTCTGCAATTCCAGAAAAATCTTTTCGTGCTTACTGCCGTACATGTCAATTGACCTGTCACCAGAACTCCAGTGCAGATCTGCGGTGAAGTTCCTTTGCCGCGGTTCAAGCACCAAATAATCAGTCGGCGAAACGGACCAATCAAATCCGTTCACCACCCATTGTGGCAAAGAGGCTCTTATCCTTATCTCACTGCCATGTTTATAAACCTGACCTGCAATGTCGTACAGCAGCCGGTTATCCCTGCCCTCAGCCCGTAATCTGTAGGCAGCTGAGTCAACCATGGTCTCAATATCGACGGTCAGGTCTGCAAATACCATGTTGCCATATCTTATACTGTCAGCTGAAACATCAAGGAGCGACCGGTCAGGATTACTTTCAAAAGTCAGAAGAGGACCATAAAGGTATCCATTGCCCAGAAACAGGTTATCGGCAGCCACTTCTGCCCTGGCGATACCATCCTTGTCTTTTGTCTGGGTAAGTGATACCCTGTCATAACTGAAGATACTGTCACTCACGAACAATCCCAGGAACGGATCATAGACAGACTCTGCTGTTATATGCATCTCAGGCATGACCGAGATGAAGGGGATCCGGTTGCCGACTGCAGAATCAACCAGTGATGCTGCCCTGAAATGTCCTTCACTGAACGCCTTCCTGAGGTCGGCGGCCGACTCTGAAAAATGTGCGTCAGCCCTGATAAAGTCGGCAACAAGCTGCACGTTGAGCAGGCTGTCAGTTGACTGAAGTGTGAGCGAGAGGCTGTCAAGGTCTGCTGTTCTGCCTGACCTGGTAACCGACAGTTTCCTGATTTCAAGCGAACTCGCAAGGTCTGTCTTACCCCTGCTGACAACGGCTCCGATTGAACCTTTACCCGAAAGATCCCTGTACAGGTTGAGCCGGCCGGCATCGAAATCAAACATTCCTGATATGCTGCCCCGCAGAAGTGAATCACTGTAACCGATGTCTCCTGACAGGTTGCATTTAAACGCAGGGTCCTCTGACTTTATCCCGTAGGTGAATGACCCGTTTTCGCCATAAGCCTTTAAGTTCACAGAATGATAACTGTATCCCCTGAAGCCTGCCGTATCTATGTGAACGGCTGCATCCAGTTCCAACGAGGAAGGGGAAAACCCGGTTCCATGCAGATCAATCCTTCCTGAAAACCGTGAAAGGTCACTGACGCCGGTGACCTTCCCCAGCTCCAGCCCGGAACAGACCAGGACCGCATCATATGCCTTCTCAGCGACATTTATCGAACCGGTAAGATCCAACGCTCCAAGGCCTCCTGCAATCGAAATATTGAATCCGGGTGCCAGCAGCCTGTCTCTCACATTGCCCTTTATTGCCAGCGGTTCAAATTCAGGAAGGCTGAGTGTTATCCCGGTTATACCCAGAAACTCAGCAAGCCTTTCTCTCGTCATGTTTTCTGCACTTAGCATGATATCTGCTGTTGCAGTGGCAGGATCGGCAATATTGGTAATCACTCCCTCCAAAGACAGCTGAATGCCGGAACGGGCCCTCAGCTCCAGATTCCTTATCCTAAGGGTTTCAGCACTGCCTGAAATATTCATGATCACACCCAGTGTAAAATCCGCCTGGGTTTTTTCAGACACCTTTCCCTTCCATTCAGGGAGGAACCGGAGTATATCAGCGGCTGATATATCTGTTTG
Source organism: Bacteroidales bacterium (assembly GCA_025455535.1). GTDB lineage: Bacteria > Bacteroidota > Bacteroidia > Bacteroidales > VadinHA17 > SR-FBR-E99. Next base: position 3,952 of record JALOMM010000129.1, read on the forward strand.
TTCTATGTCAAGCGAAAATGGTACTGTCATCAATGAATTCATTATCGCGGCGAGGTCTTTTTCTGCCTCAAGGCTGACTTTCGCCCTGCTTGAAGAGGTACTGAGGCTTGCCTCAAACCGGCTATTCATTGATGAGTCTGAATGAAAGGCAATCTCTCCCTTCTCAAGTTCAAAGCCGTTGCCGAGCTTAAATGAAAGACGGCCGATGTTAACATCTGACTCTTTGGTGTCAAGGATCACGTCATTCAATACAACATTTAAATCTGATACCTGTGACGGCGGTACAATATCAGATGTCATTGTCAGATCAGTGTAATCACCTTTATGAAATGCCCCTTTGCTTATGTTTATTTTACCCCCTTCAATACTCCACGGTCCCGGAAATCCGGTGCCGCTCTTCTTTGCCGGGTCTTTGCCCAGGTTTACTTCAGCATCGGAAGAAAACATACTGACAACCGGCGCCTGAAGATCAATGCCGTTAACTGTGATCGTGTGCCCGGCAAGACCCAATCCGGCATCAGAGATCTCCCCCCTGTCAACTGAAAAATTCATCCGCTGTTTCTTTCCGGGCTGATGAAGCACAAACCGGATTTCCTTCAGATCTCCCTTGCCGAGGCTGAAATTCCACGGAGAGGGTTTCTTTTCAGCCCGCGGCTCCCTGGCTGTCTTTTGATTTCCAAGTTCGACACCGCCAAAAACAGACTCGAGGTCAACCTCCACGATATCAATGCTTTTATCTTGCAGTGATAACCTGTCAAGTTTCACAAACAGCCTCCCCACCGACTGCCATACTTTCAAACCCCCTCTTTCATCACTATATGAGAACCGAACGTTCTTCAGTGTTACAGATTCTGCCTCTATCTGCCATTTACTGCCTGTCCCGGATTTGGCTTCTGCGGGCCGCGATCCGGAAGAAAAAAGGGATATCAGGTCGATTGACCCGGTAACGGAGTCCCTTGTCAGCGCGACAGTCGCATCATTAATTGTTGCAGCCCTTATTCTCAGTTTCTTAAAAAGCAGAGGGGTGATTCTGACCGCTATGCTGATCTGGTCTGCATAGAGAAGAGTATCTCCTGAAGATCCTGTTATCTGAGGATGCCTCAATCCAACCCTGCCAGTGACAAGCAGGCTGATTTTCTCAACACTTACCGGGAGCTCTCTTGAACTGAGAAAATCATTTGCCTTCCCTGTGATAATTCTCTGGCTGACGGGGAGGTTGACTGCTGCGAGTATAAATATGAATAGAAGAACCAGACTTAATATCAGGTATTTAACAACTGTCACAAGCCTGTTCAACCACATCAGGGGCCATCTCTTTTCCCAAAAGTAAAACATTTTTCCCCGGTTTGTGTTTTTTCTCCAAATGAATTAGCTTTGCAATCCAATTACTAAATAAAAGGTATTATGAAAAAAGTGACATTGTTATTATTTGCCCTGGTCATGTTTGCTTCGGCAAATGCCCAGATGAAGGAAGAAGTTGATCTTATGCAGGCTGCTTT
>JALOMM010000130.1 GCA_025455535.1 Bacteroidales bacterium
CGGAGAGGTTGATCTTATCAAGGTTCTACAGTTGCTGCCGGGTGTCCAGCCAACAAGTGAGGGATCGAGCGGCTTCAGCGTCAGGGGAGGTGGCTCTGACCAGAATCTGATCCTCCTCGATGAGGCTACGGTATATAATGCCTCACACCTGCTTGGATTCTTTTCGGTGTTTAACAACGATGTCATAAAGGATGTCACCCTTTATAAGGGAGATATCCCGGCAATATATGGCGGAAGGCTCTCTTCGCTCCTCGATGTTGAGATGAAGGAGGGAGACCTGCATCGCATCAGAGGAGCGGCCAGTATAGGTACCATATCAAGCAAACTTACGGTCGGGGGACCCTTGATAAAAGAGAAGACCACTTTCCTTGTCGCTGGCCGCCGGACCTATGCGGATCTTTTCCTCCCACTGGCAAAAAATGAGGATATACAGGACAACAAGCTCTATTTCTACGACCTGAACATTAAACTGTCTCATGTTTTAAATAAGAAGAACAGGCTGTACCTGTCGGGATATGAAGGGAAGGATGTCTTCAGCAACCAGTTCTCGTCAGTAAGTTTCGGCAACAGGACAGCCACTCTCCGATGGAACCATTTTATCTCCGAAAGAATATTCTATAATGTCAGCCTGATCTATTCTCGGTACAACTATAACCTCGGAACACCGGAAGGGGGCACCGGCGCCTTCGATTTCAACTGGGATTCAAGACTGACCGATTACGCTTCGAAGCTTGACTTCACCCACCTCCTGTCTGAAAAACATAAGCTGCGGTACGGGGTCTCAGCTATTTTTCATGAGTTCTTTCCCGGAGAGGTAAAGGGTATTGGGAGCACCACCGGAGATACCTGGTTCAGGCTTGAGCCTTCCTACGCACTTGAAAGCGGCATATATGCTTCCGATGAGTACAGGGTTACGGAGAGATTCAGCCTTAAATACGGATTACGTTTTGCCCTTTTCCAGAATATCGGGCCGGGTACTTCATATGTGTATGACGAGGATTATGATCCTGTGGACAGTATAAAATACAGCCGGGGAGATATTTTCAATACATCGTCAAGTCTTGAGCCGAGGCTGGCATTCACCTTTCTCCTCGACGGCAACTCTTCGGTCAAGGGAAGTTACGGCCATATGGCTCAGTACATCGCCCTGGCACAAAACTCTGCGTCGGGCACTCCTCTCGATATCTGGTTCCCGGCTTCACCCAACGTGGAGCCACAGCTTTGTGACCAGTTTGCAGCCGGATATTTCCGTAATTTCCTGAGTGACACGTATGAGGTCTCCCTGGAGGCTTACTACAAGAATTACCGTAATCTGATTGATTTCAGAGATCATGCCCAGTTGTTTCTCAATCAGTATCTCGAAGGGGAGCTTCGCAGAGGAACCGGTTATTCATGGGGAATCGAAGCGCTTGTTCGCAAAAACAAGGGAGACCTGACCGGTTGGGTAAGCTATACCTACTCAAGGTCATTCAGGCAGGTGCCCGAAATCAATAACGGGAACAGTTATCCCTCTCTTTATGATAAACCACATGCAGTCAGCATCGTGGCTAATTACATCATTTCAGGGAGACTATCAGCCTCGGCAACATGGACATATGCCACCGGGCTGCCTCTCACTCTGCCAACGGGCAGGGCTGTCATCGGCAATGCACTTATACCAATCTATTCTGACAGGAATTCATACCGGATGGAGGATTATCACCGTCTTGACCTGTCAGTCACAATGAGGGGCAAGGCAAAGAAGGAAAAAAAGTGGCACGGGGAGCTGAACCTGTCGGTTTACAATGTTTATAACAGGCACAATACATGGGCAATTAATTTTGTGCAGGAAGAGGATAATCCATATGCCACTTATGCTGAGAAGACATATCTCTTTTCTGTCATTCCGGCACTTACCTACAATATTAAATTCTGAAAAGATGAGATTTCCCGCTCAACTTATATCTCTTGTTCTTCTCGCCGGATTTCTCGTGTGCTGCACGGAACGGATCGATCTTGAGCTTGATGACAGCACGGTAAAGCTTGTTGTCGACGGTGCAGTCACCACAGATACTGCCGTACACACTGTAAGACTCTCAAAAACAACAAGTTATTATTTCAGTGAAGAGCCTCCGCATGTCGCCGGCGCACTTGTCACACTCAGGTCAGAAAAGGGAGTTATTCAGCTGAATGAGACGTCTCCCGGGTTTTACCAGACAAAAGCCGATTTTCACGGGGTTGTGGGGAATACCTATACCCTGAACATCAGGCTTGCCGCTCCGGTGGGAGGATTCACTAATTATTCAGCCAGCGCAACCTTAAACAATACGGTTGAACTTGATTCGATCCAGCTGTGGTTCTATCCTGAATTCTCTGAGGATGGTTTCTGGGAAATAAGAGGTTTTTTTCAGGATCCGCCCTCACCGGATTACTATCGTTTCCTTGTCTCCAGGAACAGCCAGCTTATCAGCAATTCGATCAACGACTGGTTTGTGACTGATGACAAATTCATAAACGGAACCTATGCCAATGGAACGGCTGTATATTATCTTGATCAGGGCTCTGAATATGAAATGCTTGTGCCGGGTGACACTGTCACGGTCGAGCTTAATAACCTGGGGAAGGAATACTTCGGTTTCCTTCAGGAGGCTCAGGCAGAACTGCGGGGATCCAATCCCCTCTTCAGCGGACCGCCAGCCAATGTAAAGGGGAATATAAGCAACGGTGCAATAGGTTTCTTTGCCGCTTATTCAGTGAGTCGCGCTTCAGCAACAGTAAGCTATTAGATGATCACTGCAGGAGTTCTATCTCCTCATCCGACATACCTCTGTCTTCAATCTTCCCATTCTCGCAATGGAGTGTCCTGGCAGGGTATTTTTTTATCAGCGAGTGTTTGTGTGTCGACATTATAACCGCTCTTCCGTTATCGCTGATGCTGCGCAGAAGCAGATGTATATCTTCGGATGTTTCGGGGTCAAGATTTCCCGTTGGCTCATCAGCAAGTATTATGTCGGGGTCATTAAGCAGCGCCCTGGCAATGACAATTCTCTGTTGTTCACCCCCCGAGAGCTGATGCGGCATCTTGAAACCCTTGGTTTGCAGTCCAACTTTTTCCAGCACTTCCCTTATGCGTGCCTCGGTGGCCTCTTTGTTTGTCCAGCCCGTAGCCTTGAGTACGAATTCAAGGTTATCATGTACCGACCGGTCAGTCAGAAGCTGAAAGTCCTGGAACACTATCCCCAGTTTGCGCCGCAGAAGGGGTATGTCGCGTTTCTTCAGTCTGCGGAGGTTAAATCCTGCGACCCATCCTTCACCGTCCGACAGTGGCAGTTGTCCGTTGAGAGTGCGGAAGAGTGACGTCTTGCCGCTTCCCACCCTGCCCACCAGATAGAGGAACTCGCCCTTTTCAACCTTCAGGTTCACGTCTGAAAGAACGAGATGATCCTGCTGCATGATAGAGCAACTCTTGAGCTCAATGATTGTGTCGAGGGGTTCTGTCTCATGCATGGCTCTTACTTTTGTCGCAAAATAAAAAAGAATTAACAATCACAGGCAGTGATGTTGATAAAATGAGCAATAAAGAGCTTTTCGCGCTGTTTTATAGTTGTATTTTTATCCGAGATGAAATTGCACCAAAAAAACAGTGCAAGATATTGTTAATTAGATAATTATCTGCAGAAGCCGTTTTGCAGGTGATTTTTCTGTTGACTGAGGCTAAAGAAATGATAAAGTTATGAACAGGAAGATATTGGTAATCATTGTTGCTGCGGTCCTCATGACAGGGACTGCTCTCAGGGGGCAGTCCTCGTTCACGGGTGAGGAGCTGACATCTCTGCTGAACAATGGCTATGAGATGTATGGCAAGGCCAAGTACGCCACAGCGATAGAGCTGTTTGACAAATGGCTGGCGGCAGACAATTCAGGAAAGTCACAGCAGAGGGCTGATGCTGAATATCATGCGGCCCTTGCCTCCATGCGCCTGATGAGTCCTGATGCCGAATACAGGATGCAGAGCTTTATTGTTTCAAACAGTGAAAGTCCCGTGCTTAACCAGGCCAGGTTCGAATCCGGATTGTACTGTTACCAGCAGCGCAATTACAGTTGCGCCATTGAATGGTTTGAACAGACAGACCGGCTGAGTCTCACAGGCAAGAGCCTCCCGGAGTACCTGTTCAAGCTGGGTTACTCACATTACATGAAGGGCGACAAGAAAAGGGCCATGATGCTTTTCGCCGAGATAACTGACGTCGATACTGATTATACAACACCTGCACTGTACTATCACTCATGCATCGCATATGAAAACGGTTTCTACAAAACAGCAATTGAAGGATTCGAGCGTCTGCAGGGTGATGAGACCTTCGGCGGGGTAGTACCCTTCTATATCGTTCAGATATATTACATCAACAAGAATTATGACGGCATCCTGGCGATGGCACCGTCCCTTATAGAGCAGGCTGGCAAAAACAGGGAGATAGAGCTGTACCGATTCATCGGGGATGCATATTTTCAGAAGGGAAACTACAGTGAGGCAATACCCTATCTCGAGAAATTCACAGCCGACACACGCCTCAGTGACAGGAACGACAAGTACGAACTTGCTTACTGCTATTATCAGACCGGCGACTATGACAAAGCCACCAGGCTGTTTACGGAGGTGGCAGGGAAGAGTGACATACTTACACAAAACTCCTATTACATGCTTGGTTCATGCTATCTGAAGAAAAATGACAAGAAGAAGGCGCAGCTTGCTTTCTCCGGCGCTTCGGGTATGAGTTACGACAAGACGATACAGGAGGAGGCTCTTTTCAATTTTGCCAAGCTGGCCTATGAGAATTCATACTCACCGTTCGGGGAAGGCATTGAGGCGTTGCACAACTACATCGAAACCTACCCCGGATCGGACAATGTGACTGAAGCATACAACTATCTCGTCTCTGCCTATATGAGGCTTAAAAACTATGAGGCTGCCCTCAACTCACTTGACAAGATAAACAACAAGAATGATCAGCTGAAGGATGCCTACCAGAGAGTAGCCTATTTCAGGGGGATAGAGCAATTCAGGAACAAGAGGTACGGTGAAGCCGTGACCATGTTTGACAAGTCACTTAAGTACAAGGAGATGAATGCCTCTGTGAGGGCTCAGGCACTCTACTGGAGAGGTGAGGCGAGCTACCGTCTTGGCAATAATGAGGAGGCACGGAACAACTGGGAGCTCTTCAGGCAGCTGCCAGGCTCTGTGTCGCTTCCTGAGTACGACCTGATCGACTACAACCTGGGGTATGTTTACTTCAATGATGGGGATTATGCCCGCGCTCTCCCTCTTTTCGTTGCCTTCAACAGCCGTGTTGACCAGGATACGCGGTCAGATATAGTGGCAGATGCACGCAACCGTATTGCCGATTGTTATTACATCAGCGCCGATTACTGGATGCCGATTATGCCATGTTCCAGAAGGGTTTTGCCCAGGGGCTCAGCAATAACAATCAGGCCAAAGTTGAAACCCTGACTACCCTTATCGAAAAGTATCCGAAATCGGCATATGTCCCCAATGCGCTCTTTGAGCGCGGCAGGGCATGGGTGGCCCTTGAGGAGCCTGCAAAGGGGGAGGCTGATTTTACCGGGATAATTGCATGGCACAGCAGCAGCCAGTTTGTCCCTCCTGCCATGGTTCAGCTCGGGCTGATCTATTATAATGCAGGAGACAATGCGAAGGCTGTGGCACAGTTCAGGAAGGTAATCGAGAACTTCGGCGACACACCGGAAGCACGCAATGCCGTTAACGGACTGAGGAACGCATACAGCGATATGGATAACATAGACGCTTATTTTGCCTACATGAAGACTGTCAAGGGGTTTGGCGATATAGAGGCTTCATCGCGCGACTCGATGACATACATCTCAGGTGAGAATCAGTATGTCAGGGGCAATTGTGAAAGGTCATCACAGATCTTCCGGAACTACCTTGCGGAATTCCCCTCCGGAAGCTTTGCCACCAATGCCAGGTTCTACCTGGCTGACTGCCTGAACAGATCAGGCAATGTTGATGAGGCGCTTGAGCTTTACCTGGCGGTGGTAGGTGTCGGTAACAACCAGTTCATGGAACAGTCGTTGCTTGGCGCCGCGTCAATAACTTACGGTAAAGAGGATTACCGCCGTGCTTACTCGCTCTATGAGACCCTGAGCCGTGAATCATCAAGTCCTGAAAACAGGATGTACTCCTACCTGGGAATGATGCGTGCGGCAATAAAGACTGACGAACCAGGGAAGGTCATCACGGCAGCAGAGATGGTTCTGGGCTCTGAGAAGCTAACAGAGGAGCTGGCACGTGAGGCTACCTTCTATACTGCAAAAGCTAACCAGCAGCTTGGCAGAAATGAGGATGCCCTTGATGACTACCGAAGGGTCGGTTATGAAGTGGGAACCATTTACGGTGCTGAAGCGAAGTACCATGTTGCTGAACTGCTCTGGCTGGCAGGTGATGTCAACGGTGCCGAGAAGGAGGTCAACGACTTTATCGACATGAATTCGCCTCATCCCTACTGGAAAGGAAAGGTCTTTATCCTTATGTCGGATATCGCAGTGAAGAAGGGTGATACCTTCCAGGCCAAGGCTACCCTTCAGAGCCTGATTGACTATTACACTGTGAAGAATGACGGTATCATTGACGAGGCCCGCAGAAAACTCTCGGCTCTCACCCCTGAAACTCAACCGGATGGCGCTGCTCCCCAGGGCACGGCAACACAAAACTGAACAGAGACAATAAAGATCAAGCGATGAATAGGAAACCGTATATTATACTTGCAGCACTTCTGTTGACATTGGCGGCATCAGGCCAGACAGAGGAGGCGACGATCAAAAGGTCAGTAACGCTGTACAACCCTTACAAACCGACTTTGCAGGATGCAACCAAGAGAGCTGTCCTGCCTGCAGCCGACGACACGTCCAAAGTCAGGATCGACTTTACCTATGACTTTGTCCCCGGGACCTTTGTCCCCGAGTACAAGATCAGCCCCATCAAGGCCGCAGCTCTCTCTCCTGATCCTCTCCCCGAGCTTCAGAAAGGGTATGTCAACCTTGGTTTCGGAACCTACCTCACACCGTTTCTTGAGCTGAGCCTGACAAACGACAGATCAAAGGATCATACAATAGGACTTTATACCAGGAGTTTCCTCTCAGGCGGGAGGATGACGCTTGAGAATGATGACATAGTCTATACAGGCTTCATGGATAACCAGGCATTGCTCTACGGCAAGAAGTATTACAAGAGAAGCCGGCTTGACTCTGATATCGACTTCAGACAGATGTCGCGCTACGCATATGGTTACGATACTGACATAACAGGCTGGGAGCCGGAGCGCGATGAGATCAGGTCAGTCTATTATGATCTGACGGGCAGGGTCAGGTATTTCACCATCGAGCCTGACTCAAGTGACCTCAACTGGGATGCGACACTGAAATATAACCTGTTCTCAAGGGCCGGTGACGGGACACAGCATAACCCCGGTCTCAGCGTCAGGGGAGGAAAGAATATGTTCGGATTCTACGGCGGCGCTGCTGTTGATTATGACCTGTGGATATTCTCGGAGTCACTCGACAACAGAGCCAGGAATCTGCTCTCGCTTGCACCCTATATTACCAAAGGGACTGAGGAATGGCGATTCCGGTTCGGTATCAGGATCGTGGCAGACATTAAGGAGGACTATGATCCGCTGTCAGGAGGTGACATCAAATCATACATGTATTTTTATCCTGATGTCATGTTTACATTCAGGATCATCCCTGAGTTCCTGCGGTTCAATGCATCAATTGACGGTTCACTCGACAACAACCAGGCAAAGACAACGGTATATGTCAATCCCTACATCATGCCCGGAAGCACCCTCTTTACCCTGCGAAACACTGACAATAAGCTTAGAGTTGCGGCAGGTTTCTCAGGAAACATTAATGTATCAGCAACTTACGCACTTAATGTAAGCTATACACTCTCGGATGATATCCTTCTGTTCATGAATGACACCCTGGGAGTCGGTAATTATTTTTTGCCGGTATATGATGACGGGGATGTGCTCAGGGTACACGGGGAGATGAGCTATCCGTTCAACAGCAAGCTGTCATTTGCTCTTGACGGCAACTATTACAGGTATTCGCTCACCGGGCAGGACTATGCATGGCACCGGCCTGACTGGGATGGCACCTTCAGGGCTGACTACAATCTGCGGAACAAGATAGTCGCCTCCGCAGCGATAACGCTTGTCGGCCAGCGCCATGCGCTGGTAAAGGCTCCTGAAAAAGTGGTGAAGCTGGAGATGCACCCAAACCTGAACCTGGGGGCTGAGTACAGATACACCAAGGCGATGTCATTCTGGGTCAGAGCCAATAATCTCTCGTATAAGAAGTATTACGAATGGAATTATTATCCTGCCCATAACTTCATGATACTGGCAGGGTTTACCTACAGCCTGTGACCTGCCGCCCGGCCGTGCAGATTGTTCATATCTCGGTGATCAAATTGTTGCCTTAATGAAGGTAAAATCCGTATGTTTTATTACCTTTGCATGATTTAATAAATAACATATTATCAGCTGGTTAACAGCTTGATTTTCAAAGTAAACTATTTTTGAAATGAGTAATGAGGAACTGAGGAAGAGGACTAATGATGTAGATGATTATTCAGCCGACAGTATTCAGGTGCTTGAAGGGCTTGAAGCCGTAAGGAAAAGGCCGGCGATGTACATTGGTGATATAGGGCTAAAGGGGCTCCATCACCTTGTTTATGAGGTGGTAGATAACTCCATCGACGAGGCTCTTGCCGGTTACTGCAACCAGATAGATGTCACAATTAATGAGGATAACTCAATAACTGTCGTGGACAATGGTCGCGGTATACCTGTCGAGATGCATGAGAAGGAGAAACGTTCGGCTCTCGAGGTGGTGATGACCGTACTGCATGCCGGCGGTAAGTTTGACAAGGACTCTTACAAGGTTTCCGGCGGTCTTCATGGTGTCGGCGTGTCATGCGTCAACGCACTGTCGTCACGCCTTACCGTTGAAGTGAACAGGCAGGGAAAAAGATGGTCGCAGACCTATGAGAGGGGAAAACCGGTCACCCCGGTTGACCTGATAGGCAAATCAGATTCGACAGGAACAACCACTACCTTCATTCCCGACAGCACCATTTTCCAGGTAATGGAGTTCAAGTTCGAGATACTCGCTGCACGTCTCAGGGAGCTCGCCTTCCTCAATAAGAACATTCTGCTGACTCTTACAGACAGGCGCGAGATGGTTGAGAACGGTAACGGGTTGCACCCGGTGACTGAAAGGTTCTATTCTGAGAGAGGGCTGCCGGAATTTGTTGAATATCTTGACGTCAATCGCGAAAGGCTCATTGACAAGATCATTTACATCAACTATGACAAGGGGGAGATGCCTGTCGAGCTGGCCCTGCAGTACAACACATCGTTCTCAGAGAACGTACACTCATATGTCAACAACATCAACACCATTGAGGGTGGCACACATCTTGCCGGGTTCCGCAGGGGACTGACGCGCACGCTGAAGAAGTACGCCGAAGATTCAGGCATGGTTTCCAAACTGAAATTTGATATCAACGGCGACGACTTCCGTGAGGGTCTTACCTCTGTTATCTCTGTCAAGGTGGCCGAGCCGCAGTTCGAAGGTCAGACCAAGACAAAGCTTGGAAACTCTGAGGTGATGGGAGCTGTTGACGTGGCCGTCAGTACGGCACTGAGCAACTATCTTGAGGAGAACCCGAAGGATGCGAGGTCAATAGTACAGAAGGTGATTCTTGCTGCTACGGCGCGGCATGCGGCACGCAAGGCGCGCGAGCTGGTGCAGCGAAAGAATGTGTTGTCGGGATCGGGACTGCCGGGTAAGCTGGCTGACTGTGCCGACCGTGACCCCGCCGTCTCGGAGATATTCCTGGTCGAGGGAGACTC
>JALOMM010000131.1 GCA_025455535.1 Bacteroidales bacterium
ACTGACTACCCCGGTGTGATTTACAGGGCATCAGATGAATACCGTGAGAGAGGCGTGTACAAACTCTTCATTGAGATGACCGACAAATCGGAAAATGTAAAATACTACAGGGGTGACTTTACAGACGGAATGGTTGATCTGTCTGTCTGCAAACCCCTCCTTCAGACAGCAGCAACAGGATATCTGGACCTGAAAAAAACCGAGGGTCACAGCGCTGACTCTGTGGTTGTGGTAGCCGGTTACCTGACAAATCACGGCAACAGACTGTACTACCGTCTTGCCATCCCCCTTCCATACAAAGACCTGAACTGATACAGCCATGGCAGAGACACTCGTACCCGGCATCACGCTGACGATAACAAAAACGGTAGGGCATAATGAGACCGCAGCTGCATATGGTTCGGGTCTTCATGATGTTCTGTCCACCCCTGCCATGATAGCATTCATGGAACAGACGGCCATGAAAGCTGTGGAAGCATTTCTCGACCAGGGTGAAGGCACCGTCGGAACAGAGGTAAGGGTGAAGCATCTGAGAGCGACACCTGTCGGACGGATGGTAACATTCAGGGCCACCCTGGCCGAGGTGAGCGGAAGGAGACTCCTCTTCACCGTAGAAGCAGATGATGAAAAGGGAAGGGTAGGTGAGGGGACTCATGAAAGATTCATCATCGATAATGAAAGGTTCATGACAAAACTGCGTGAAGGATGATAATAAGGTCAGCTTCTTTTGTCACCAGCAGCGCAAAGATAAGCCAGTGCCCCCCTCCTTCCATACCGGAGTATGCTTTCATCGGAAGATCAAATGTCGGGAAGTCGTCACTGCTGAATATGCTGGTTAACAGGAAAGGACTGGCAAAGATATCCGGCAGCCCCGGTAAGACGCAGACCATTAACCACTTTCTTATAAATGAGAACTGGTACCTTGTTGATCTTCCGGGTTACGGATATGCCCGTGTCTCGCACAAAATGAGGGAGCAATGGAACAGGCTGTTTACATCATACATCACCGTACGTGAAAACCTGATATCACTCTTTGTGCTTATTGATGCCCGTCATGAACCCATGCCTGTTGATCTTGCCTTCATGGAAAAGCTTGCTCTCGGAAATGTACCGTTTGCAAGGGTCTTCACCAAGGCAGACAAGATCTCTTCCCTGGAGCGTGACAGAAACATAGACCTTCATAACCGTACCATGCTTCAGCGCTGGGAGACGCTTCCTCCCACGTTTATTACTTCAGCCATAAAAGGGTCAGGCAGGGATGAGATATTAAATTATATAAGTGAGACCATGATATTTTTCACCGGGGAAAATGATTTAACCATATAATGTTATTTTTGCAGCAAGCTTATTTCAAACCCTCCTAACATCCGCTAAAATGATCAGCAGAGCTCCCTACAAGATCTTTTCATGCACCTCCTCCTTAGGCATTGCAGAAAAAATTGTCAGACATCTTGATATTGAGCTTGGCAGGAGCTCTCTGACCAACTTCAGTGACGGCGAGTTTCAGCCATGCTTTGACGAGTCTGTCAGAGGGTGCCATGTCTTCATTGTTCAGTCAACCAACCCTCCGGCTGAGAATCTGATGGAACTGCTGCTTATGATCGACGCGGCCAAGAGAGCCTCGGCCTACAAGGTAAATGCTGTCATACCCTATTACGGATTTGCCCGCCAGGACCGCAAAGACAGACCCAGGGTCTCCCTCGGTGCGAAACTCACAGCTGACATGTTAACCAAAGCCGGCGTTGACCGAATCATTACAATGGATCTCCATGCCGATCAGATACAGGGATTCTTTGATGTCCCTGTTGACCACCTCTTCGGGTCGGCATTGTTCGCTCCGTATATTAAGAACCTCAATCTCCCTAACCTGACCGTGTCGGCTCCTGACATGGGGGGCTCAAAGAGAGCCAACGCCTATGCCCGCCACCTGCAGAGCGAAATGGTACTTTGCTACAAGCTGAGGAAGAAACCCAATGTTGTTGAGGAGATATCTATCATCGGCGAGGTGGAAGGAAGACATGTGGTTATCATTGATGACCTCGTTGACACTGCCGGCACCCTTACCTTTGCTGCTACCGTCATGAAAGACCGCGGAGCCCTCAGCGTAAGGGCTGTCGCAACTCATCCCGTGTTATCAGGCAATGCCATCGATAAAATAAACGAGTCGCCTCTCGTTGAGCTTGTTGTTACAGACAGCATACCCCTTCTCAGGGAGTCTCCGAAAATAAAAGTCCTTTCTGTCGGCGAACTCTTTGCAGGTGCAATAAAAGCCGTTTATACAAACAGTTCTATCAGCTCCGGTTTTGTATTCTAACCTTTTTTGCTATATTTGCACGCCATTTTAAAAGACGTCAAACGTGTGATGGGAGGTTACGGGGCATGTAACCTTGAGTAGCACAACTAATTAAAGACTAATGAAAACCATTGAGATCAAAGCCGTCTCACGCGATCAGTTCGGAAAAAAGAGTTCCAACAGCCTCCGTGCAGAGGGTAACGTACCCTGCGTAATGTACGGCGGAAAAGAGACACTGCATTTTTACGCGCATGAGAACACCTTCCGCGGACTGGTTTATACGCCGGAGGTTTACCAGGTTAATCTTAACATAGACGGTAAAAGCTATAACGCTGTCATGAAGGATCTGCAGTTCCATCCGGTAAGTGACAGACTGCAGCATATTGATTTTATAGAGGTATCAGGTGACAAGCCTGTTATTATCGAATTACCTATCAAAATCACAGGTGAGTCTTCAGGGGTGAAAGCCGGAGGCAGACTGAAGGTCAAGCGCAGGACACTCAAGGTCAAAGGTATGATTAATGACCTTCCTGAGCATCTTAACATTGATATTACCGGCCTTGAGATCGGACAGTCGATCAAGATCGGTGATCTCTCATATGACAAGCTTGAGATCATTGACAATAAGCGCGCAATGATAGTTGCGGTAGCCACCTCACGACTGGCTATGAAAGAGGAAGGCGCTGCAGGCGAAGGGGCTGAGGCTCCCGAGGCTGAGGCTGCTCCTGCCGAATAACAACGGCGCTGCCATAAATAAATTCTGTCTTGAAATATCTTATCGCCGGTCTTGGCAACATAGGCGAAGAGTACAGGAACACACGGCACAACGTCGGGTTCATGGTGTTGGATGCAGCTGCCGCTGCATCCAATATCTCTTTTAAGGACGGCAGGTACGGCTTCGTGGCTGAGATGCGGTACAAAGGCTCATCATTCATCCTCCTCAAGCCCTCCACATACATGAACAGAAGCGGTAACGCAGTCCGTTACTGGCTCCAGAAAGAGAAGATAACCCCTGAAAACCTTCTCGTAATTACCGATGACATAGCCATTCCCACCGGAACAATGAGGCTGAGAGCCAAAGGAGGACACGGCGGACACAACGGACTGGCAAGCATCAGCGAGATACTGGGCACGGATGAGTATGCCCGGCTGCGCGTGGGAATAGGCAACAGCTACCCCAGGGGAGGACAGGTGAACTATGTTCTCGGGCAGTGGAGCCCGGAGGAACTTGCAATAATGAAAAAGAGGATGCCCCTGGCGGTTGAAATCATCCTTTCATTCGGTACGGCAGGCTGCGAGCTGACAATGACTGCATACAACAAGGCAGGAAAAACACTACCTGACAATGACCCTGACAGCGGAAAGGATAGATAAGTTCCTCTGGACCGTGAGACTCTTCAAGTCGCGAAGTGAGGCTACGGAAGCATGCAGGAAAGGAAGAGTGATGATGAACGGCCTCCCGGTGAAGCCTGCACATATGATAACGCCAGGTGCCACTGTCATGGTAAAAAAGCCGCCCGTGACATATTCATACCAGGTTAAAGGGCTGCCTCCCGGCCGTGTAGGGGCAAAACTGGTCACTGAATTTATTCTGAATATCACTCCGGAGGAGGAGATGAACAGGATCAATCCCAACAGCAAAATGTTCTTCGGCCACAGGCCTCGCGGGACAGGCCGCCCGACAAAGCGGGAGCGGCGCGATATCGAGAATTTCCTCGAATAAACCGCTCCCCCGGTATCGCCGGGTGGTATAAATACTTAAATTGGTTTCAGGCCTGAAACAAATTATAATTCAGAAACAAAGGGGGTGATTTCTTTTTTCTAACTTAGTAATTCGGAAAGGCGGAGGCCATCTGGTAACCATCAACTACAAGTCAGGGGCATGAGTAAAAAGAATATCGAGAAGTATGATTTCTTCTATCTTCTTCTCAGAAAATATGTTGATTTCTGGCATAACTACATCTATTACCGTAAGGTGATAGTCTACGGCAAGGACAGAATTGACTTTTCGGTACCTACCATCTATGCCCCGAATCATCAGAATGCCCTGATGGATGCACTGGCGGTACTCTGCACCCTGAAGAAACAGCCCATATTCCTTGCCAGGGCGGATATATTCAGGAAAAAAATCCTCGCCCGCATCCTGTACCGTTTCAAAATGCTGCCGGTATTCCGTATGAGGGACGGCTTTGAGAACCTGAAGCAGAATGATGAGACCTTCACTGACACTCTCAGGGTTATGGAAAGCCGCGCAGGGCTTGTGATACTTCCCGAAGGCAATCATGCAGGGTACCGGAGGCTGAGACAGCTGAAGAAGGGCATCTGCCGCATAGCTTTCCAGACGGCTGAAGCGTCAAACTTCACAAAGGAGATAAACATTGTACCTGTCGGGCTGGAGTTCACACACTACTGGCTCTTCAGGGAGGTGCTTACCGTGGTCTACGGTCATCCGATACCTGTATCTGAATATTATAACACCTATAAGGAAAATCCTAACAAAGGGTTGCTGGACCTGCGTGACAGGCTCTCGTCAGAGATGAAGAAGGTCATGGTACACATCAGTGACGAGAATAATTATGAGGCCATCAATGAACTGAGGAGCATAGTCAATGAAAAGTACAATGACAGCATCCGTTATCCGAAGCTTTTCCGAGACACCAGGCTCGTCGGCAAGATAAGCCAGCTGCGTGAGACTGACCCTCAACTATATGGGGAGATATGCAATGACAGCCTGACGATAAGGGATCTGACACAACAGCTTCACCTCACCTACCGCCTCCTGAGGAAGAAAAAGCATCCCTTCGGATGGCTGATGCTGTCATCACTGTTCCTCCTTGTCACCATGCCGGTCTTTATCCTTGGTGCCGCACTTAACTTCATCATGTTCAAGGTGCCCGCCCTCCAATCGCGGAAGGTCAAGGACGAGGCCTTTATCAGCACCATGAGGTACGGACTGACCATTGCCCTCAGCTTCTTTATTTTCCCGCTGTACCTGGTACTCGCACTCATCTTCATCAAACCGTGGTGGATCGCATTGGCCGCCTTCCTGGCTATACCGGTGACGGGGCTCCTTGCCTGGAACTGGCTCATGCTTTATCGCAGG
>JALOMM010000132.1 GCA_025455535.1 Bacteroidales bacterium
AGCATCGGCCCGGCCTGGGCATCCGGAAGGATATCCGATTTTGCAGTAAATCCGGCCAACAAGTCAGAGATCTATGCCGGCGTTTCGGCAGGAAATATCTGGAAAACAATCAATAACGGGACCACCTGGTCGCCGGTTTTTGACAGTTATGGAGCGTATGCCATCGGATGCCTGAAAATGGATCCGAACAATCCGTTCGTGATCTGGGCAGGGACAGGTGAAAACAACCACCAGAGGCAACTGGGATATGGAGATGGTGTCTATAAATCTGAAGATGGCGGATCGAGCTGGAAAAACATGGGTCTTAAAGAGTCACGTCAAATTGGTGTGATTTTAATCGATCCCAAACATCCCGATACTGTTTATGTGGCAGCTGAAGGTTCTGCATGGGGACCGGGCGGTGAGCGCGGACTTTACAAGACCACTGACTGCGGAAAGACATGGAACAAAATACTGAACATAAGCGAGAACACAGGCGTCAACAATGTGGTGCTTGATCCGCGTAACCCGGATGTCATCTACGCAACCTCAGAGCAGCGGCGCAGACATATAGGACTGAAGATCAGCGGCGGCCCGGAGTCGGCAGTGTATAAATCCACAGACGGCGGCGTCACTTTCAATAAGATCATGAGCGGCCTCCCCGGAGGACATATCGGTGGAATGGGTATTGCCATCTCACCTGTCAACCCGGATGTTCTGTATATAATAATGGAAGCCCAGGGCGAATCAGGAGGCTTCTTCAGAACAACCAACAGGGGTGCTTCATGGGAAAAGATGAGCGGACACCATGAGAGCGGCCAGTACTATAACGAGATCATATGTGATCCAAAGGATGTAAACACGGTTTACAGCATGGAGACTGTCTCGCAGGTTACAAATGACGGTGGCAAAACATGGAGAGCCGTAGGAAACGAAGGCCGTCATGTCGATGACCATGCAATGTGGATCGACCCGGACAACACCGATCATTTCTACATAGGGGGCGACGGAGGCATCTACGAGTCATTTGACGGCGGAAAGAACTTCATCTTCAAGTCAAACCTTCCGGTGACCCAGTTTTACAGGGTTGCGGTAGACAACTCATATCCCTTCTATTATATCTACGGAGGTACACAGGACAACAACTCTTTTGGCGGACCCTCGGCAAGTATCAGCGACGGTGTCGTTAATGACGACTGGTTTGTCACACAGGGGGGCGACGGATTCTGGGTCGCCATTGACCCCACAGATCCAAATATTGTCTATACCGAGTCACAGTATGGCAACGTCTCACGCTGGGACCGCAAGAGCGGCCAGAGCGTCAGCGTCAAGCCCTATCCCGGTGAGGGCGAACTGACATACCGGTGGAACTGGGACACACCCGTGGTCATCAGCCCGTTCAACAACAAAAGGATCTACGTGGCAGCCAACTTCCTCTTCCGCAGTGACGACCAGGGAAGCAGCTGGACAAAGATATCACCTGACCTGTCAAGAAACGAGAACAGGGATAACCTGAAAGTGATGGACAAATACTGGCCAGCCGACGCTGTGGCAAAAAACAGGTCCACATCACTTCTCGGAACCATCATTGCATTTACGGAATCAAAGGTTCAGAAAGACCTTCTCTATACCGGCAGCGATGACGGTGTCATATCGGTATCTGAGGACGGCGGTGCAAACTGGAATATGATAAAGAGCTTCCCGGGCATCCCTGAGTTTGCATATGTAAGTGATATTCTTGCCGACAAGTTCAATGCTGACATCGTCTATGCCACCTTCAACAACCATCAGCGTGACGACTTCAAACCTTATGTTCTCAAGAGCACTGACAAGGGAAAGAGCTGGTTTTCTGTAAGTGCCAACCTACCCGTCATCGGTCCGGTACATACCATCGAGCAGGATCATGTCAACCGCGACCTGCTGTTCCTCGGCACCGAATTCAGCTTCTTCGTCTCGTTTGACGCAGGCGCCACCTGGACCGAGTTCAAGAACGGACTGCCGACAATACCTGTCCGTGACATTGCCATCCAGGAGCGTGAGAATGACATTGTGATTGCAACATTCGGAAGAGGATTCTATGTCATTGATGACTACACCCCGCTGCGCAACTACAGGAAGGAGATAGTTGAAAAGCCGGGTTACATCTTCCCCGTAAAGGATGCCAAGATGTTTGTCCAGGACAGCGAGTTTGACAACCAGGGCTCAATGTATTACAAGGCTCCGAATCCGCCATACGGCGCTACGATAACCTATTATGTTGATACTGTTCCCAAAACCGACAGGGATATCAGGAAAGACAAGGAGAAGAAGCTTTTTGAAAAGGGTGAGTTCATCGCGCAGCCCACTCCGCTGGAGCTGAGCATGGAGGAGAAGGAGATCAGGCCTTATCTTATCTTCACAATCACCGATGAGGAAGGAAACATCATACGGAAGCTTTACAAGTCAGCGTCAAAGGGTGTCAGCAAGATCACCTGGAACTTTACTTACGCCGGATACCAGCCTGTCAGCGTCACTAAATTCGATCCCGTGTCAGAGGGCGGTAGAGGAGGCAGATGGGGCGGCGGAGGCATCTCTGTCATGCCCGGCAAATACTTCGTCTCGATGGCAATGTATGCCAAGGGAGAGGTGAAAGAGCTGGCCGGCCCAGAGCCTTTTGTCTGCACACCGCTTGACATTGTCTCTATGCCTGCCAAAGACCCTGCTGCAAGAGACAAATGGATCAGGGAGGCTACGGCACTTGCCAGGTCTGCTTACGGAGCGATCTCCTATATCGGGGAACTTGATGTGAAAATAAATACTATCATGCAGGTGATACACCAGACGCCAGAGGCACCCGCAGCACTCATGCAGGAGGCAGTGGCAGTAAACAATGAGATCGGTGAGATACTCTATCTCGTGAGAGGAATATCAGTCGGCGCAAGTACCGAGGAGACGCCTCCTTCACCTGTCTCTCTCTCAGCCCGTCTCTCAACCATGTCTAGGTCACTCTACGGCAATACCGGCGACATATCGGGTATCGCAGACCAGCAGTACCAGGTGCTCAAGAAAGAGTTCCCAGCCCTGCTTGACAGGATACAGAAGGCAGGTAATGCTGTTGACGGACTTAATGCAAAACTTGATGAGATAGATGCACCATGGACATCGGGAAGAGTGCCAAGGTTGTGATTGCAGCTGATCTGTAGTTTTCAGTCTCCAGTCTTCAGTCTTCAGTCTTCAAATTTTGCTGACTGCGGACTGGTGACTGGAGACTCTTTTTTGCTCCATGCTCCATGCCCCCTGCTCCTGGCTAAAATCTCTTCACATAAGCATGACAGTAAGGCACTTTCCCGTTACGGAAATAGTAATCCTGGTGGTACTCCTCTGCAGTGTAAAATTCCGTCGCACGGGTAACCTGCGTCGCCACTTTGATGCCTTTGCCCTTCAGCACCTCAATATATTTCAATGCCAATGCCTTCTGTGTCTCATTCTTGTAAAATATCTCCGACCTGTACTGGTCGCCAATGTCAGGGCCCTGCCGGTCAACCTGGGTGGGGTCATGTATCTCCAGAAACAGCTTGAGGAGTTTATCATAAGAGGTCTTCCTGGTATCATAGGTAACCTTTACAGTCTCAGCATGACCGGTTGTGCCGGTGCAAACCTCCCTGTAGGAGGGATTTTTGACCTTGCCACCGGTGTAACCTGATACCACAGACATTACCCCCGGTTCCTTCTGCAGGAAATACTCGACGCCCCAGAAACAACCTCCGGCAAAGAGTGCCGTCCCGTAGTTTCCGGCTTCAAGCTTTACAGGAACAAAGTCAAGCGAGACTGAGTTTACGCAGTGACGGGTATCCCTGGGGGTAAAGCCTTCACCGGTGAAGACATGGCCGAGGTGGCCGTCACATGATGCACAGACAATTTCGGTACGACGGCCGTCGGCATCAGCGATGCGCTTTACGGCTCCGTCGATCTCATCGTCAAAGCTTGGCCAGCCGCATCCGGAATCAAACTTCGAGTCAGAATAATAAAGCGCGCTGCCGCACTGCTTGCACAGATAGGTCCCCTTACCCTTGAACTTGTCATATAAACCGGTGAAAGGATATTCGGTAGCCTTGTTGATTATGATTTTGGTCTCTTCAGGATTCAGGTCATTGTATAATGGTTTGTCCTGCGATCTCAATTCCGTTCCCATTGACGTTAATGCTAGTGTGATTAATATTGTTCTGAATAAAAATGATTTCATAATTTTCATTTTCTTAGATAACAATCTTAACCCTTTAAGGTTTAAATAGGGTGCTTTATCAAAATAATTATCTGGCACAGTTATTGTTTTCAAAATAAAGTTATTTTTGTGTCGGACTTAATGGCAGATAAAATGAAAAAACTCAGTCTTATAGTTGTTCTGGCTTTCATGGCTGCGCTTGCTCTCAGTTCTTGCAACCGTGAGGCTTGCCCCGCTTACAGCAGCAACAATACAGATTCAACTGAAAAAGCAGGCTAGACAGCATTTTTTCGCATACTGCCACTTTTATTTTGCGGCATCCTGAATATGAGATTGTTGCACGCCATATTATTCCTTTTACTTTGCGGCCCGTTGCTTGCACAGGGTGATATTGACCCGCAGGACAGGCTTTTCTGGCGCAACGAGCGCTCATTCGGCATTGCCCTTAACACTGACGGATGGTCTTTTATCTACCGTGAGCTGCGCCAGACAAAACCCTCAAGCAGGATTTTTTTTGAAGGCTCCTTCGAAGGGTTCAAACACCCCAAGGAGATCAAACTGACAAACTACTATTTTCAGAACTCAGGGTCATTCGTATACGGAAAGCTTAACTCCACATGGTCAATTGGTGCCGGGATAGGATACCAGAAAGAGCTTTTTGAAAAACGTGACCTGGGTGGCGTATCCATTGGCTGGCTGATCGGCGGCGGCCCTACCCTTCTCTTCGCAAAACCTATATACTATGAGGTCATCGTCCCGTCAGGCGACGGCTATTATGAGATAGAAGAGCAGAAGTTTGATATTACGAAGATTCATCAGGCTCTTGACATAGTGGGCAAAGCGTCATTCTTCAAAGGCTTTGATGAAATACAACTTATACCCGGGCTCGTGGCCCGCACCGGTTTTAATTTTGAATACAGCAAAAACGATAAGCTTACACATGCCATCGAGGTAGGAGCAATTTTCCACGCTTTCACCAAAGAGGTCCCTATTATGGCCAATGAAGACAACAGGCAGTTTCTGCCGGCACTGTTTGTCAGCTACCGCATCGGCATGATCCTTGACCCGCTGAAACCGTCACGTTTTTCTGACCTGATCTTCAGACGCAACAAGGAATAATTCCTGCCGCTCTTTTCTCTCTCCTTTTTATTTTATACTTTTGGGGTCGTTTCATAAACCATTTAATTTTTTTCA
>JALOMM010000133.1 GCA_025455535.1 Bacteroidales bacterium
ATGACAACACGCTTTGCACCGCGGCTCTTCAGCTCTTCTGCTGCCCTGTTCACACCGTCAACAGTGCCTGAGATCACTATCTGGCCGGGGCTGTTGTAGTTAGCCGGCACAACGATGTCGGCGGAAGCATTGCACACCTCTTCCACCACTGCATCGTCAATGCCAAGCACCGCCGCCATTGTCGAGGGGGTGATGCCGCATGCTTTCTGCATCGCGGCAGCCCTGGCGGCGACGAGTATCAGCCCGTTCTCAAAGGAGAGCGCCCCGGCAGAGACCAGCGCCGAGAACTCCCCCAGGGAGTGCCCCGCTGTCATCGCAGGAGCAAAAGCGCTGCCCATCACCCTTGCAAGTATTACTGAATGGATGAAGATGGCCGGCTGCGTTACCCTGGTCTGCCTGAGCTCGTCATCGGTACCGCTGAACATGATATCAGTGATGCGAAAACCCAGCAGCTCATTGGCTTGTTCAAACATCTCACGCGCTGCCGGCGAATTATCATAGAGATCCTTCCCCATGCCGGGAAACTGCGATCCCTGTCCGGGAAATACAAATGCTTTCATAATCCAGGTATATGTTTAAGCCCCAAAAATAGAAAAATTAACGATGACCTCGCACCGGTCAGTGCAGCCTGGCGGCAATCAGATGAGTGAACTCCTCGCGGGTGTTGAGGTTTGAAAGAAAACATCCGGTGAACGCCGAGGTGGTGGTGACAGAGTTCTGCTTCTGCACCCCCCTGATCTGCATGCACATGTGCTGCGCCTCTATTACTACTGCAACACCAAGTGGCTTCAGGTTCTCCTGTATGCAGTTCCGTATCTGTGTCGTGAGCCTCTCCTGTACCTGCAGCCTGGCAGAGTAGGTCTCCACCACGCGTGCTATCTTGCTCAGCCCCGTGATATAGCCGTCAGGGATGTAGGCCACGTGAGCCTTGCCGAAAAAGGGGAGCATGTGATGCTCACACATCGAATAAATATCAATGTCCTTGACTATAACCATCTGCCGGTACTCCTCCTTGAACATGGCGCTGCGCAGTATCTCCTCAGGATTTTGCTGGTAACCCCTTGTGAGGAAGCTGAGTGCCTTGGCCACCCTCGTCGGAGTGTTGAGGAGACCCTCTCTGTCAGGGTCTTCGCCCAGCAGTTTAAGTATCTTGTAATAATATCCTGCGATCTCATTTATAACGTCGGGATTCCACTTTTCGATCTTGTTGTAACCGTTTGACAGGGCTCCGCTGCCGTCATTTAGCTTTTCCATATTATCCGTAATATTCGATGAAATTGTTTTCTGTCTCTTCTATTCTCACGCAGTGCAGCGTGACCCCCTCTGCTTCCAGGGGCCCTTTCAGCTCATCCCAGACAGCCACTGCCAGATTCTCCGTGGTGGCTATCTTCCCGGCCATGAAGTCCGTCTCTGTGTTCATGTTGCGGTGGTCAAGCTTCTCTATAACCCTTTCGTTTATTATCTCCTTAAGCCTGGTGGCATTCATGAAATATCCTGTGTCAGGGTCTATCTCCCCCCTGACTGTCACCTTGAGCACATAATTATGCCCATGCCAGTTTGGATTTGAACACTTACCGTAGATCTTCAGGTTGTCCTCATCACTGAGGCCGGGGCGGAACATCCTGTGTGCTGCGCTGAACCGCTCTCTTCTTGTAAGGTAGATCATAACCCTTAAAGTTAAATGAATTGGCGTTAATGAGGAAATTACAGATCAAAAATAATATATTTATCTGTTTATTTCAGGTATAAGGGATGGACGAAGATATTGCAGACATACTGATAGCTGTCGCTCACCCCTCGGAAGGGGTGGCAGTGGAAAAAGCGATGAGTGATGCCCGCTGCAACTGTGCGCTGCTGGTCACTGACGTCGGTGGCGCAGCTATGTCATGGGCGCTGCAGAAGAGATTTTCTTCCGGAGGCACTCCTTCTCTGGTCATCAATGCAGGGATCGCGGGGAGCTACACTTCTTCATATCGGCCCGGCGATGTTGTTATTGCCTCCTCTGACTGTTTTGCCGACATGGGTGTTGATGACAACGGCTCTTTTCTGTCACTCTTCAGGGCCAGCCTGGCAGACCCCGACAGACGGCCCTTCAGTGAAGGGAGGATACACTGCCACGGCAGGTGGTTTGACAGTATGAGGACAAAATACCCGGCGGTAAGGGCAGCGACAGTCAACATGACCTCCGGATCACAGCCTGTGATAGACCGCATCAGGAAGGCATGGGACCCTGAGATAGAGACCATGGAAGGGGCGTGGTTTGCCTATGCCTGCGCTATGTCAGGCGCTGAGTGGCTCGCCGTCAGGGCCGTGTCAAACATGGTCGAGCCCCGTAACCTGAATAAATGGGATATACCCCTTGCTCTGGCAAAGTTGCAGGAGGCAATGACTGATATTTTGAAAACCGTAAAGGAAGGATGAGACTTACACTGGGTTTTTCTCCGTGCCCCAATGACACATTCATCTTTGAGGCACTCGTTCACCGCAGGGTCGATACGGAGGGGATCGAATACGACTGGTTTCTTGCTGATGTCGAAGAGCTCAACCGCAGAGCGCTCGACGGCAGCGTTGACATCACCAAGATGAGTTTTCATGCATATGCCTGGGCAGCAAACAATTATCTGCTGCTTGACTCGGGCAGCGCCCTCGGACGCAACAACGGCCCGCTAGTTGTCAGCCGGAGGAAGATATACCCTGATGAGCTCAATGATGCGCTGATAGCCATACCGGGCAGATACACTACCGCCAACCTCCTCTTCAGCATCTTCTGGCCCGGGGCACAGCGGAAACGGGAGTATCTCTTCTCCGATATCCCCGAGGCAGTCCTTTCAGGAGAGGCGGATGCCGGTCTCATAATCCATGAGACCAGATTCACCTACCAGGCTATGGGACTGCAAAAGGTAGCAGACACGGGCGAAGAGTGGGATAGACTGACAGGTCTTCCCATTCCCCTCGGAGGGATAGTGGTGCACCGCAGCGTAAGTGATGATACAGCTGCCAGGGTCAACAGGACAATACGCCGCAGCCTTGAATATGCCCGTGCCAATCCGTCCGCCTCACTCGACTTCATACGCAAAAATGCCAGGGAGCTGGAGGCTGAGGTCACGCGTGAGCATATAAACCTTTATGTCAATGACTTCAGCCTCTCACTGGGGAAGGAGGGGAGAGAGGCTGTTGAGCGGCTCTTTGCCGTTGCATATGAAAGAAAGGTGACAGGAGCACTGCCTGAGAGGATATTTCTTTAACCACCTGTCCCCTGCCGCGTCAATTTATTATCTTTACATTATAATAATACTAAACTGACCGGGTCATGAAATTCGAACTGCCACCACTGAGCTACAGTCCTGATGCCCTTGCACCGCAAATAAGCGCTGAGACCATTGAGTACCACCATGGTAAGCATCATCTGGCATACGTTAATAATCTCAACGGCCTTATACCGGGCACTCCCTTTGAGAACGCCACCCTCGAGACGATGATCATGAAGGCTGAAGGAGGCATTTTCAACAATGCCGCACAGGTATGGAATCATACTTTTTATTTTTCATCATTTTCACCTTCGGGGAAAAGAGAGCCCCATGGTACTCTTTTGCGCGCCATTGACGCCGGATTCGGTTCCTTCGAATCATTCAGGGAGTCTTTTGCAAAGTCCGCCGCCACCCTTTTCGGGTCAGGATGGGCATGGCTGTGCATGAAGCCTGACGGCACACTGGCCGTGACACAGGAGTCAAATGCCGGCAACCCGATGCGGTCAGGGATGGTGCCGCTGATGACATGTGACGTATGGGAACATGCATATTATATCGACTACCGCAACAGGCGTCCCGACTATATCAAAAACTTCTGGGAGCTGCTTGACTGGAACATTATTGGTCATCGGTTTGACGAGGCACTGAAGAAGTAGTTGCCGCCCGGGATATTATCGTCAGAGAGTTTAAGGCGAGGGTGTGGTTGGGGTGCTATTTTTATATATCTTTGGCCAAACTTTTTGACGATGAATATTAAACAGCTTATAGAAAAAACAAGGTCATACCGCAGGTTCGACGGCAATCACCCGGTCAGCAAAGAAACACTCGTGTCGCTGGTTGATCTTGCGAGATTGTCAGCATCAGGTGCCAACAGGCAGCCGCTGAAATATATTCTTGTCAACGACCCTGCCGAGTGTGCCGAGGTCTACACATGCCTCGCATGGGCCGGTTATCTTACAACATGGGAGGGTCCTGACCCGGGCGAGAGACCTACAGCCTACATCGTTGTCCTTGGTGATAAGGAGATATCCGATTCATTCGGCATAGACCACGGCATAGCAGCGCAGAGCATCATGCTCGGGGCTACCTCCGAAGGTCTCGGAGGCTGCATCATTGCATCGATAAAAAAGGAGAAACTGAGAGCACTGCTGTCCGTACCGGCAGGCATCGATATCCTCCTTGTTCTTGCACTTGGCAAGCCAACTGAAAAAGTGGTCATCGAGACCCTTGAGAATAACAATGTGAAATACTGGAGAGATGATGCGCGCGTTCACCACGTGCCCAAGAGAACACTCGACGAGATCATTCTGCGCAAATAGGTCAGGAGACCTGTTGCGGACTATATTCTGCATCTTCGTCCTCTCACTGCCCCTTGAGATGGCAGCGCAGCAGGCCAGCCCTATACTTTTCCACGGTATCATCCTTGACGCTGACACTCATCAGCCTCTGACGGGAGCTCATTTCCTTAGCAGCAGCGGCGTGGCAGGCGCCTCAGACAACAGGGGCATGATCTCTTTCTTTGCCAGTCACCATGATACAATTACTTTTTCAAGTGTCGGGTACAGGAACTTCCTCCTGGTTATAGGCGATACCCTTCTTGCCAGGGAATATGTCGCAGGAATCTACCTCATTACCGATACACTGATGATACCTGCTGTGATTGTGATGCCAAGACTCGGAAACATCAGGGCCGAGATCATGGCTTCAAAACCGCCGGTAAACGATGATATGGTTAATGCCTCTAATAATCTGAGGCTCTCAGCCTACCAGGGTATTACCACTGCAGCCACACTGGGTGATCCGAACACCAATTATGAATTGCTGAGGCAGAAGCAGAGAGTGGATGCTTACGAGAAGGGGATGATCCCTGCCGATAAGATGGTTGTGTTCAGTCCGTTTACCATCATACCGCTGGTGTATGTCCTTGCAAAGGGTCTGCCTGAACCACCCAAACCCCCCGTTCCGTATCTTTCAGACAGAGAACTTCAGCAGCTCCGCGCGATCCACGATTCGCTGGTGTATAAAAGAAAGTAATCCTGCAGCCTATTGCCTTATCTTACCCTGCAGCCTATTGCCTATTGCCTCTTGCCTACTGCCTCTTAACCCTTCAC
>JALOMM010000004.1 GCA_025455535.1 Bacteroidales bacterium
GGGAGCGAAGGATTTGCGATTTGCGATGTGCGATGTGCGATTCGGCCATCCGTGATCTGTCTCCACTCTTCGCTCTTCCGTCTTCGGTCCTCTGTCTTCGGTCCTCTGTCTTCCGTCTCCGGTTTTCCGTCTTCCGTCCTCCGTCCTCCGTCCCAGACCTTCAATCCTCCGCTACCTCCTCCGCTAGAGCTTCGGAGGTCCAAGACAGCTATGGTTTGCAAAGCAGACCTTCAGACTTCAGACCTTCAGACCTTAGACCCTTAGACATCTACTACCGCTTCAGATACCATCTGTTATATTCATCTAAATCAATTATTTCTGCCTTCCCTGAATGCAGTTCAGCAATTGTCATTATGAGGTCAGCCAGCGGAAGGAGGTCGTCAATTTTCTTACTGTCATAATTTCCGCTCTGACCGTGGGTCATGATTATAAACAGGTCGGGGTCAACGCACCGCCGCAAGGCAGGGGACTCACATACAACAGGGACATCGATGGGGAGAAAGGATTGCAGCGACAGCCAGGCATCGCCGGCAGACGATGATGCAGAAACTATCAGAAACACCTTTTCAGCCCCGGCTCTGAGCATACGGGAACTGTCCTTATCAGACGACAGGCACCTTTCTTCAAATACCTTAAACCGTTCACCTTCAGCAATAAGAGTCAGTCCTGACATATCCGGATGATCATGTGGAGTTATCTTCAGTCCTATGATGCCACGGTCTGCAAACCTTGCAATAAGCCGCTCCGCCAGGGTGCTTTTCCCTGAATCGCGTCCCGTCCCGCCGATTATCAGCAGCCTCTGCTGCCCGATTCTTTCTGTCTCAAGCTTATTCAATTCTGCATCCATGAACTCTTTATAACTTTAAGTACTTTAGATCACTTTAGGCACTTTAGTGCACTTTAATTACATTTATACCCCAAATATAGCTTATGTCCTCAAAAGAGTACGACCCCGCAATGCACACTGCCGAGCATATCCTCAACTCGGTCATGGATAAGATGTTTCATTGCGGCAGGTCATTCAACAGTCATATCGAGAAAAGGAAGAGCAAGTGCGATTACAGGATCACGAGGGCACCGTCTGCCAAAGATATTGCAGCGGTGGAAAGAACAGTCAATGAGATCATTAAGCTGAATATCCCGGTGGGAGAGGAGCTTGTTGGCAGGAGGGAGGCTGATGAGAAATACTTTACCGGCAAGCTGCCAGGCAATGCAGGTGAGAAGATCCGTATCATCACGGTAGGAAACTTTGACGCATGTCCGTGCATTGGTCAGCACGTTTCAAACACTTCTGAGATCGGCCGTTTCACAATATCTTCGGCCGATTATAATGAAGGTGTCCTCAGAGTGAGGTTTGTGCTCGATCAGGCAGCAGGCAACACTTAGCCGCCGTCGCCCTTCGACACCCTTCGACCCCTTCGACAGGCTCAGGGACCGGACAGGGACCAGCTTAGACAGGCTCAGGGACCGGCCAGAATAGGAATTAATCACAAATCGCACATCCCAAATCGCAAATAAAAAACCGGCTCTCGCCGGTTTTCTTTTTCTATTCCTGTGTCAGCTTGACTATCAGCTGTATTATACCTTCTACCTCACTGTCAGGCACCTTTCCTTCATATACACCTCTGACAATCCTGTTCTTGTCAACAATCACAATAGTATAGTTGTCTTTCGGCATGCCCCATTTCTCATGCAGAACGCCGTCATAATCAAACAGGATGGTTGTATCATACTTTTTTGCCTTTTTCCCGGCAATAGATCTGATCAGACCGTTCGGCTTCCATGTCGATTTTGTATCAACAATTCCGAAACCCTTGAAATAATCCTTATTAATTATCTTGTCCACATCCGTTGCCTTGTCAACTGCATCGTTAAAGGGGTCGTTAAGGTCAGACTCATCAGGGTCAACATAGTTTATCTGCAATACTTTGCCTGGCCATGAATCCATCGTGAAATCTTTTTTGTCAGCATCGGGAAAAACCCATTCAGGCGCCTTCTGGCCAATCTCCAGTTTGCCCTGGGCCATTGCTAAAGGCAGCATGCAAGCTGCGAGGATAAGAGTGAATAGTACTTTTTTCATTTTACTGGCATCTTGGTTTGTTCCCGAAAGATACAATTTTTTAACAATCCTGCACCGAATTGAAACAAAAGTGCATTTCCGCGATTTCAGAAGAATATGGTTTGCAGGTATAATAATTGTATTTTTATTACCTGTTCGCCAGGTGACTATGAAAATAAGGAAAGTAAGATTATCGGAAAAGGACAAGCGTCGCGCTTACAGGACGGCTGTAAGAAAGGCAGCCGTGGAATCCGGTCTCGACAGGCTCACAGTCTCCAGGGTCCACAGAAACAGGAAGAAATACAGCCGGAAGGGCAAAGAGAAAATCATTAAGGAAGAGGAGCGATTGAACTGATAATGCTGTTACATGTAGTATTCTTTTTTCCCATCGAAGTATTCAAATCGCTTCCCGCTGAGGGTGATATAACCAGCAAGCAGGTTGGCCGTCATACATGAGTGCACCGGCAGTATGGCGACCACCTCGCCGACAGAGATCTGGCTGAATACCTCATCCGTAACCTTAAGAGTACCATGTTCCTGCGACAGTTTGCTGACATAGCAACCCTCCAGAGGCTCACTCCATCCATTGTCACTCATACGGACAAGTTCACCGAAAATCTTTTTGCCGTTTCCCGGATCGAGCGACTCCTTTGAGAAATGGATTCCTCCTCCGTAGAGGATGATTTCATTCCGGTCGGCATGTCTTGCCACAACAGGACATGCCACTGCAACGGCAATATCCCTCTTTTCGCAGGATGTAACCAGGGCCTGGGTGAGATCATAAAAAACAAAGTTACCGGGTCGAATTTCGTCGACCATGGTGAAATCTTCGGCAACGCTGCATGTGGGAGTGTCTCCTGTCGATATTTCAAGGCCGGGAAAGGCTGAGCGATAACGTCCTGCCAGGTCTGTCATCAATGTCACGGTTTTGCGGTGGACATTCATTATTTCGTCCCTGCTTCTGCAGTTATAGCTCTGACCTGCATGGGTAAGAAAACCTTTGAATGAGAGGTGGGCGGAGCTGTTTATCACTTCCAGAATTGAATCAACGGTTTTATGGTCCTCAGGCAGAACCCCGGTGCGGCGGCTTCCCGAATCAACTTTTATCCATACCTGTACAGGGTATCTGACTGTTGCCGAAAGGAGCCGTGCTGCTTCAAGATCTGCAACCATAAGGTTGAGGACAAGATTCCTGGCGAGCCGGTTAATGCGCTCATGCTCAAGAGTGTTTACCGGAAATGCCACAGTGATATCATTCCATCCCTGTTCAGCAAAGAAGGTTGCCATCCTAAGTGAGGAGACCGTTATGCAATTAATGCCAGCCTCCCTGAACCATTCAGCTATCTGCCTGCTCTGGTGTGTTTTAAAATGGGGACGGAGCCTTATATTATTGCGTCTGGCCTTATCAGCCATCCGCTGAATGTTATTGCGGCATTTCTTCTCGTCAAGCAGTAAGACAGGCTCCGTGACGGTTCCAAGTATCGACATAAGCTGCTTTTAAGGGTTAATAGTCACCGACGGTAAGGAAGTCGTTTAGTGGCTTCATGGCACGGAATGAGCCAATAACCAGGTCAAAGCATTCATCAGAGGTGATCACCTCATCAGGTATTGTCATCTCGGCGAGATAACTCTTCATCTTAAGTAATTCGATATGAGGATGATCCCTGGGATAGCCCTTGGGTGCCGTCCTGAGCTTTTCACCTTCGAGTCCGCCGAAATATCTCCTGAATTCCTTGTCGTTCACTATCTTAATGAGCCGTTCAGCGTCTCCGTCAATTCTTTCGCGTATGGCATTAAGCCATGGTGCAGGTGGTATATAAGCTCCGCCTGCGACAAAGCTTGAACCAGGTTCAATATGGAAGTAATAACCAGGAAATTTATCTCCGTTCTTTTTACCGCCCCTTACCATAAAAGCTCCGAAATTGGTCTTGTATACCGATTTGTCATGTGAGAATCTTGTGTCGCGGTTGATCCTGAACATGCAGCTCTTCGGTTCAAGACCCCTGAAGATAGGATCGAACCTGACAATTTCATTGAGAATTTCCTGCACGAACGTCTCATAATTGGATTTCGCATCTTCGTATCGTTTACGGTTTTCTGCAAACCAGTTGCGGTCATTGTTATTTTTAAGGTCTGACAGAAACAGCAGGGTGGATTTTTTTATCTGCGGCATGGCTTTGAGATTTTCCCAAATTTAGTCACTGAAGTTCAATTATATATATGATATCCGGGAAAAAGCGAAATATTGACATAATAGCCTATAATTAATATTATGTTAAATAGATTCTTTTTAAGCAGTATTATTGAATACAATTTCTTCATTGCCTCTTCCCTCCCCAAAGGACATGGCAAAAAAAGAAGGCACCAATGCGGTGCCTTCCGGATGAAAATATTCTTTACTCCTGTTATTGCAGGTCTTCTACCTTTTTCTTGTATGCTTCGAATTCGGGCATCATTTTAAGCTTCAGGTATATTTCGCGCAGAAACTCGAGTGTTGCTATCGAAGTCGGATTGACTTTTTCGGCTTCCAGGAAATAAGGAACAGCTTTCTTCATTTCGTCCAGAGCCTTGTTCTTGGCAATTTCATACTCCCTGTTGTCAGCGATCATATTTGCCTCGTTAAGCATGTCATTTGCAATCTGTACATAGCACAGGCCGATGTTATAGTTACTCTCGAACTGTTCTTTGTTTTTACCCAGTGATGCATTGAGGCTTTTGATAGCTTCAGGATAATTATTCATTTTCATATGAAGGCTACCTTCCACGAGGTAAAGAATATAATTTTCAGGATCCTTTTCCATAGCCCTGTGCAGTGACTCGAATGCCTTTTCCGAGTTGTCGGTGTCAAGATAGAACTGTGTTGCCTGAAGAAGTATATCAAGTGTATCAGGATATGCCCTAACACCCTCAAGAAGTACCTCTTCCGCCTTCAGTGTATCTTTCATCTTCATATAACTGTCGCTTATAAAGATATAGGGTTTCGTGTCCTCTGTCCCGGTGGCGGTGCATATGCGGAAATACTCAATGGCCTGCGGATAGAGCTCGGCATTATAGGCTGCGAGGCCGGCATTGAAGATCACAAGGGTATCGACCACTCCTACATACATATCACTGGCTGAGACCATTACATTTCTCTCAAATGCCTTCATGGCTCCTTCGTAATCCTTCTCATTAAATTTGTTGATGGCATCATTAAGGAAGGAATTGCCAAGCATTGCGTATGTGTTGTCCTTGATGACGGTATTCTTCATCTTCGGGTCCATCTGAACAGCTTTCTCATAATTATTGTATGCTTCCATCAGGATATCCGGGTAAAGTGACATGAATTTGGGATCGCCTGAATCGAAAGCTGCCTGGCAGAGTTTGCCCTTTACATAGTAAGTTTTTGCTGCGGC
This sequence comes from Bacteroidales bacterium, assembly GCA_025455535.1. Lineage (GTDB taxonomy): Bacteria > Bacteroidota > Bacteroidia > Bacteroidales > VadinHA17 > SR-FBR-E99. The sequence goes on from JALOMM010000004.1 coordinate 5,455, forward strand.
AGCAGATTTTGGATTTGCTATGGCTTCCTCGATGGAAACCTTTGCCTTGTCGAAAGCACCTTCCTTGATAAAGGTTTCAGCAGCGCTAACTTTACCCATCTGGGCAGAAGCAACTCCTGAAATCATAACTGCCATTAATAAGATTGTGATCTTCTTCATGATTCGATAATTTTCTTTTAAAATTGGTTCAAAAATAAAACTTTAGAATCTAATCTTCAAATTATTTGCCAAATTACTCGTCATTTGCCACAGCAGTATCTGAAATTTCCCCCTCGCCTGCTGTATCTTCCTCACCTACTTCAACATACGCCACTGACGCAATTGAGTCATTTTCTTTGAGATTTATAAGTCTGACCCCCTGGGTAGCTCTTCCCATTACTCTGAGACTGTTTACCGGTATCCTGAGGATATTACCTCCCTGGGTTATTATCATGAGGTCATTCTGATCCGTGACATCCTTGAGTGCTATCAGTTTGCCTGTCTTATCAGTCACATTTATTGTCTTCACTCCCTTCCCTCCCCTGTTGGTAATGCGGTAGTCGCTGATAGAAGATCTCTTCCCGTATCCGTTCTCGGATACGACAAGCACGTCTTCAGATTCATTGAGCACGGTTATCATTCCTATTACAATATCATCTTCGCCGGAAAGGGTGATGCCACGGACACCCGAAGCCGTGCGTCCCATTGGTCTTACCGTAGCTTCAGGGAACCTTACGGCACGGCCTGACCTGACTGCCAGCATTATTTCGTGCTTGCCGTTGGTCATCCTGGCCTCAAGCAGCTCGTCGCCCTCTCTTACGGTTATTGCATTCACACCGTTGACCCGGGGCCTCGAATATGCCTCGAGGGAGGTCTTCTTTATTATCCCCCTGGTGGTGCAGAGCACAATGAAGTTGTTGTTGATATACTCCTCATCATCAAGGGTCCTGACATTGATGAAAGCCCTGAGGGCATCATCCTGTTCTATGTTGATAAGGTTCTGAATAGCCCTCCCCTTGCTTGTACGGGTCCCTTCCGGGATGTCGTATACCTTCAGCCAGTAGCACTTTCCGTTCTGTGTAAAGAACAGCATTGTGTTGTGCATCGTGGCCACATACAGGTGCTCAATGAAATCCTCGTCCCGCGTGGTGCTTCCCTTCGCACCTGTCCCTCCCCTGTTCTGACGGCGGAAATCGGTCAGTGGCGTGCGCTTGATGTAACCCATGTGAGATATGGTGATTACCATCTCATCATCGGCGTAGAAATCTTCAGGATTGAATTCACCGGCTGCTGGAATTATCTCCGTGCGGCGCTTGTCACCGAATTTTTCCCTTACCTCGATCAGCTCATCCTTGATGATCTTCATCTGAAGCGACTCATCAGCAAGAATGCTTCTGAGGTATTCGATCAGCTTCATCACCTCATCATACTCAGCCCTCAGCTTATCCTGCTCAAGCCCTGTCAGTTGCCTGAGTCTCATCTCGACAATGGCACGCGATTGCGCGTCAGACAGGCTGAAGCGCTCCATCAGACGTTCCCGCGCCTGGTCAGGCGTCTGTGACGAACGGATTATTGCAATCACCTCGTCAATATTGTCGCTGGCAATTATCAGTCCTTCAAGTATATGAGCTCTTTTTTCAGCCTGTTCCAGGTCAAATTTCGCTCTCCTGATGACAATATCATGCCTGTGTTTGACGAAGTTGTCGATCAACTCACGCAGCGAAAGCATCCTGGGACGTCCTTTTACAAGAGCTATATTGTTGACGTTGAAAGAGGTCTGAAGCTGCGAGTGCTTGTAAAGGTGGTTCAGTACGACATTGGCGGGCATCTCCTTTTTCAGGATTATCACCACCCTCATCCCGTTTCGGTCAGACTCGTCATTTATATATGAAATACCTTCAAGCTTCTTTTCGTTGATCAGGTCGGCGATCTTTCTGATCATCTCCGCCTTGTTGACCATGTACGGTATCTCGCTTACAATGATACACTCCCTGCCTGAATGGGTAAGCTCAATCTCAGTCCTGGCCCTTACCACTATCCTTCCCCTTCCGGTCTCGAATGCTTCCCTTATCCCCTGCTCACCGTATATGATTCCTCCTGTAGGGAAATCCGGACCCTTGATGTGCTGCATCAGTTCATCCACGGTTATTTCAGGATTATCTATATAGGCGATGATGGCATTTACTGATTCGGTGAGGTTATGAGGAGGCATGTTCGTTGCCATGCCCACTGCAATGCCTGATGCGCCGTTAACAAGAAGGTTGGGAATACGTGTCGGAAGGACCGTCGGTTCCTGGAGGGTGTCGTCGAAGTTAGGCTGGAAGTCCACTGTCTCCTTCTCGATGTCAGAGAGTGTCTCCTCGGCTATCCTCTTGAGGCGGGCCTCAGTATATCGCATTGCTGCCGGACTGTCACCGTCAATAGATCCGAAGTTGCCCTGTCCGTCAACAAGAGGGTAACGAAGCGACCACTCCTGTGCCATCCTAACCATGGCATCATAAACTGATGAATCACCGTGCGGATGATATTTACCCAGCACCTCCCCTACTATCCTGGCCGATTTCTTATAAGGTCTGTTTGCAAGAACTCCAAGCTCCGACATACCGAAGAGAACCCTCCTGTGGACTGGCTTGAGACCGTCCCTCACATCAGGCAATGCCCTTGAAACAATGACCGACATCGAATAATCGATGTAAGCCGACTTCATCTCCTCCTCAATATTTACTTTTATGATTTTTGATTGATCTGACATATCAGATTGATATTTAAGAATTTACGTTTGACTATTTTTTTTGCTGAATTAATCCCCGAAAATAATAAAAAAGGCGTCCCCTCTTAACCTTTTTCCGGTCTATTTGTTAACATTGGGTGTTTAAAATTGGGCACAATTATTGTCCATATATAAATACAATAGAATTAACTTTGAAAAGGGGCATTTCGTGCATTTTTGTCAGCATTTATGACATCTTTGTCATGAGATCCCGCAAATAAGATATGATGGATGCACATTTCTCACAAAGAGTAAACGATATCCTTGGATACAGCAAGGAAGAGGCGATCAGGCTGGGCAACAGCCATATCAGCCCTGAGCACCTCTTTCTCGGTATTCTCCGCGAAGGCGAAGGTGTGGCGGTTGATATACTTCTGAACAACGGCGTTGACCTGCTGATGCTTAAAGGATCAATTGAAAAGAGCATAAAGGCAGAAAAACCAGTTGCAATGGCAGACAATGAGATACTCCCTCTTCTGAAAAGCACGGAACGGGTTCTCAGGCTTGTCCACATTGAAGCCAAGGCTTTGAAGACGAGGGTAATAGATACTGAACACCTGCTCATGGCCATCCTGCGTGACGAGAGCAATCTTGTGACACGGTTCCTTACCGAGCTTGACATAGACTACACCCTTGTCAGGAAGGCGGTTGAGGCAGGAAACCCTGCGGCCCAGGCTGATTATCCTCGCGATGAGGACGAAGAGGGTATGTTCCCGGGGTCAGGGCAGCAGGGCAAGCAGCCGCAGGGCGGTCAGCAGGCACAGAGAAGCTCATCGGACACACCTGTGCTCGATAACTTCGGCATCGACCTGACAAAGGCAGCCGAAGAAGGACGGCTTGACCCTGTGGTAGGGCGCGAGCGTGAAATAGAACGCCTGGCGCAGATACTCTCAAGACGCAAGAAGAATAATCCGGTTCTGATCGGTGAGCCGGGTGTGGGCAAGTCAGCTATAGCTGAAGGACTGGCGCTGAGGATCACCAAGAGGAACGTATCGAGGGTGCTCTTCAACAAGAGAGTCGTTGCCCTTGACCTTGCATCAATTGTTGCCGGCACAAAGTACCGGGGACAGTTCGAGGAGAGAATGAAAGCCATTCTCAATGAGCTGGCCAAGAATGACAATATCATCCTCTTCATTGACGAGATACACACCATCGTCGGCGCCGGAGGCGCCAGCGGGTCGCTCGATGCTGCCAACATGCTCAAACCGGCACTGGCAAGGGGTGAGATACAGTGCATAGGCGCCACCACCCTCGATGAATACCGCCAGCATATTGAAAAGGATGGCGCCCTGGAGCGTCGCTTCCAGAAGGTGCTTGTCGATCCGACTACGATCGAAGAGACTTTCGATATCCTTAACAATATCAAGGACCGGTACGAGGAACACCATAATGTTACCTATACCCCTGATGCAATTGAAGCCTGTGTCAAGCTCACAAACAGGTATATAAGCGACAGACACCTCCCTGATAAGGCTATTGATGCACTTGATGAATCAGGCTCACGGGTACACATATCGAATATCGTTGTTCCTGAAAAAATACTCGCGCTTGAAAAACAGCTGGAGGATACCAAGAAAGAGAAGAGCAGCGCTGTCAAGAACCAGAATTATGAGCGTGCCGCCAGCTTCAGGGACAAGGAGCGTGATATTCTTGATCTGATAGAGGCTGAGAAGAAGAGGTGGGAGAAGGAGCTGGCAGTGAACCGCCAGACCGTTGACGCAGAGAAAGTGGCAGAAGTTGTGGCGATGATGACAGGTGTCCCTGTGCAGAGGATCGCCCAGACCGAGGGAACGAGACTCCTGCAGATGGGACAGGAACTGAAAGGGAGCGTCGTGGGCCAGGATGAGGCTATTGCCAAGATTGTAAAGTCGATACAGAGAAACCGTGCCGGACTGAAGGATCCGAACAAGCCGATAGGCACATTTATCTTCCTTGGCCCGACAGGGGTCGGGAAGACGCAGCTTGCAAAGGTGCTTGCCAAGTTCCTCTTTGATACGACGGAAAACCTCATAAGGGTTGACATGAGTGAGTACATGGAGAAATTCTCCGTCTCACGCCTTGTGGGAGCACCTCCCGGATATGTGGGCTACGAGGAAGGGGGGCAACTCACCGAGAAAGTACGGCGCAAGCCCTATTCGGTGGTGCTTCTTGACGAGATAGAAAAGGCACATCCTGACGTGTTTCATATCCTGCTCCAGGTGCTTGATGAGGGACAGCTGACAGACAGCCTTGGCCGCAGGGTCGATTTCAGGAACACCATAGTGATCATGACATCAAACATAGGGACAAGGCAGCTGTCAGAGTTCGGAGCCGGGGTAGGATTCGAGACGTCGGCAAAGAGAACGACGCGCAATGACCAGGCCAGGAGCATTCTCCAGAAGGCCCTGCAGAAGACCTTTGCTCCCGAATTCCTGAACAGGATTGATGATGTGATCATGTTCAACCACCTTACAAGGGAAGATATCGACAAGATCATCGACATAGAGCTCAAGGGCCTCTTTGACAGGATAGCGGCACTGGGTTTCATGATCAAGCTCTCCGCACAGGCACGTGACTTCATGGCAGACCGCGGTTTTGATGTCCAGTACGGTGCAAGGCCCCTGAAACGTGCGATACAGAAGTACCTTGAAGACCCTCTTGCCGAGGTTATCATAAAGGCACAGCTGAAGGAGGGCGCATCAATAAATGTCGGTTATTCCAAAGGGAAGGAAGAACTCTCGTTCAAGGTGAGCAAGAAGAGGGAAGCCGAGCAGGAAGCTAAGGAGTAAAAATCATGATAACAGATATTTATGCCGGCTCGGCATAAAGATCGAATTCAGTTGACCCGGTTATCTTTACGTCGATAAAGGTGCCGGGTTCAATTTTTCCATTTAAGGTTATGAGTATCTCCTGATCCACTTCAGGTGAGTCATGCTGGCTCCGTGCAACATGAAACAGACCCTCCTTCCGGTCAACTATCACTTTAACAGTCCTGCCCCTCTTTGATTCATTCAGCTCCCCAGAAATCTTCTGTTGCAGTTCCATGATGCGGGCTACCCTCTTTTCCTTTGTTTTCTCAGGTATCTCGTCACTGTAATTAAGTGACGCAAATGTCTCATCTTCATGTGAATACCTGAAGGCGCCAAGCCTTTCAAACCGAAACTCGCCGATAAAGCTGAGAAGAGAAGCGAAATCCTCTTCCGTCTCACCCGGATGGCCTGCAATAACTGTGGTTCTTATGGCAGCATCAGGCACCCTGCGGCGTATCTCTTTCAGCAGCGCACGGGTATCGCTTTCGTTATGTTCGCGCCTCATCCTGCGCAGCACGTTATCTGAGATATGCTGTATCGGAAGATCTATGTACCTGCATATCTTCGGATCTGACTGCATCATGTCAAGAAGCTCGAGCGGAAAACCTGACGGATAGAGATAGTGGAGCCTGATCCACTCTATCCCTTTCACCTCCGTGAGTCTTCGAACGAGCAACGGCAGCATCTGTCTGCCGCTGAGGTCGATGCCGTAGCAGGTTAGATCCTGTGCGATGAGTATCAGTTCCTTCACCCCTTCTGAAGCAAGGAACTCAGCCTCTGCAACCAGTTCACCGATGGGGGTGGAAACATATCTTCCACGTATGTCAGGGATAGCGCAGAAGGCACATGTGCGGTCACATCCCTCCGAGATCTTGAGGTATGCATAGTGGCGGAGGCCGGTCATCACCCTCTCCCCTGATAGCTCCCGGTGATATGCAAGACCCAGCCGGCTGATGATCTCGCCGGGTTTGTTGACACCGAACCATGCATCTACCTCGGGAAGGGCTTCGACAAGCTCTTTCTGATATCGCTCGACCATGCATCCCATCACAAAGAGGTGACCCCTCTCCTGCTTCTTTATTGCTTCGGCATGGCGAATGATTGTCTCGATACTCTCCTCCTTTGCATCGTGGATGAAACCGCAGGTGTTGATTATCACAATATCGGACGGGTCAGGCGAATCTGCCTGCACGTTATAGCCCCCAACCTGGAGCTGCCTCATAAGCTTCTGTGAATCAACGGTATTCTTTGAGCAGCCAAGAGTTACTATATTAACCCTGTTTCTCTTCATCAGTCGCGCGGGCTGAAGAGTGAGTCAACGAAGGCGTACCTGTCAAAAATGCGCAGGTCTTCCATCTTTTCCCCGACGCCGATATACTTCACCGGGATCCTGAACTGGTCTGATATTCCGATGACCACTCCACCCTTGGCCGTGCCGTCGAGTTTGGTGACCGCAATTGCATTGACCTCCGTTGCTGCGGTGAACTGTTTTGCCTGCTCAAACGCATTCTGTCCCGTTGAACCGTCAAGGACCAGAAGCACTTCATGCGGCGCACCCGGAACCACCTTTTCCATCACTCTCTTTATCTTTGACAGCTCGTTCATCAGTCCTATCTTATTGTGCAGCCTGCCTGCCGTATCAATGATCACAACGTCAGCACCTGATGCGACTGCTGATCTCACAGTGTCAAATGCCACGGAGGCAGGGTCAGAGCCCATCTGCTGGCTTATCATTGGCACACCTGCCCTCTCTGACCATATCTTCAGCTGGTCAATCGCAGCTGCGCGGAAGGTGTCAGCTGCACCAAGCAATACGTTCTTGCCGGCCTTGCTGAAGTTATAAGCCAGCTTTGCAATTGTTGTTGTCTTTCCCACGCCGTTAACTCCGACAACCATAATCACATAAGGCTTCACAGGCAATGGTGAGTCAAAGGTCAGTGTTGAGGCCAGGGTTAAGGTTGAGGCTGCTCTGTCTTCATCGAGAAGAGCAGCTATCTCATCGCGCAGAATGGTGTTAAGCTCTGCGGTCCCTACATATTTGTCACGGGCCACCCTCTTTGAAACCCTGTCAATGATACGGAGCGTGGTCTCCACACCTACATCGGATGAAACCAGCACCTCCTCAAGATTGTCAAGCACATCATCGTCAATCTTTGATTTGCCTGCTACGGCCCTCGTCAGACGGGTGAAGACATTCTCACGGGTCTTTACCAGTCCCCTGTCAAGAATCTCCTTCTCCTCTTTCTTTATTAATCCAAAAAACGCCATCGTAAATTCATTGATCGTCAAAAGTAAAAAAAGAGACGCAAAATATGCGTCTCCCGGGTGCTACTGATCAGAATACCTGACCTTATTTCTTTGAAAAGAAGTCCTTAACGTGGTCGTTATGAACAACTTCTTCCTTAAACTGGTATGCGCCGGTTTTTTCTGACTTCACCACTTTAATACATTTGGTGAAAACTCTTCCGGTACCTGACTTTAGTGTTGCAACAACTTTCTTTGCCATAACTCACTTATTATTTAATCTCCCTGTGAAGGGTAACTTTTTTAAGAATAGGATTGAATTTTCTTCTCTCAAGACGGTCAGGTGTGTTCTTACGGTTCTTGGTGGTAATATACCTTGAAGTACCCGGCATCCCGGAATCTTTGTGTTCAGTGCATTCAAGGATCACCTGCTGCCTGTTTCCTTTACTCTTCTTAGCCATTTTCTGTCCGGTTTAATTAGTTGATCATGTATCCTTTTTCCTTTGCTTCCTTAAGCACTGAAGCAAGCCCGTTCTTGTTGATGTTTCTCATGCCAGCCGCTGATACCTTCAGGGTGATCCATCTGTTTTCCTCAGGAAGAAAATACCTCTTGGTGAACAGGTTGGCCATAAACTTTCTTTTGGTCCTCCTCTTTGAGTGGGAGACATTGTTCCCTACCACTGCCTTCTTTCCGGTGACCTGACAAACTTTTGACATTATTATCCTTTTTTACTTGTTCTGAAAAATTCCGAAAATCGGTTCGCAAAATACGTGATTTTTATTCAATTAACCAAATATATCTTTCATTTTTTTAACAATGACGATTTGACCGGTCACTTATGTGCTGATTATCTGTTTTCTAAGGAGGTTCAGCGCTGTGTATGATGACCGTGATATGTTTACCAGCCTGTCATCTGCAAATGTGTGTTTTTCAGTTACCAGCCCCCGTTCCGAGTCGATGGCTATCCATACGGTACCCACCGGCTTGTCGGGTGTCCCGCCCGAGGGTCCCGCGATACCTGTTACAGCAATTGAATAATCCGTTTCCATTACCTTTCTTATCCCCCTTGCCATCTCTCCTGCCGTCTCGGCACTGACAGCGCCATACAGCCTCAGGGTCTCAGGCTGCACTCCAAGCAACCCGGTCTTGACGGTGTTGTCATAAGCCACCACTGAGCCCCTGTACCATCCTGAACTGCCAGGGACAGTTGTGATGAGAGAAGCAATTCTTCCGCCTGTGCAACTTTCAGCTGTTGACAGTGTTAAATTCCTTTCATTAAGTAGTTTGCCTATCACTTCCTCAAGCATAACTTCATCTTCGCCATATATAAGGGCTGGAATGATTCCGTACAGTTTTTCTACCTGCATACTTATGGCCTCTCTTATCCTGTCATCGTTGCCGCCTGCAGCTGTTAGACGGAGCTTTATCACACCATGGGCAGGAAGATATGCCAGCCTGATATTCTCAGGGAGCTCACTCTCGAATGTTTCGAGCATCTCAGCCAGCTTTGCCTCAAAGGTGCCATACGTCATGATATTTTTATGCATTATCACCCTTCCGGCAACCTTCCCGGAGAGGAGCGGGAGCACGTGTTCGCTCATGATGTGCTTCATCTCGTAAGGCACGCCTGGCATGGAGACTATGATTTTTTCATTCTGCACAAACATCATTCCGGGTGCTGTACCTGTCCGGTTCATCAGTACAGTGCACTTATCAGGCACAAGCGCCTGTCTCCGGTTATTCTCGTTCATCTGCAGGTTTCGCCTGTGCAGCCTCTCTGTTACCTCCGCAAGGACTTCCTTGTTCATTACCATTTCTGCCCCGAAATATTCCGCAAGAGTCTCTTTGGTGATGTCATCGCTCGTCGGTCCTAGTCCCCCTGTAACGAGAACAATATCAGCCCTTGTCAAGGCTTCCGACAGTGCGCATTTTATTTCCTCACTCCTGTCTGAAATAGACGTTATGCGGTTGACCCTGACACCGATCAGGTTAAGCTCTGTGCCCATCCATGCCGAGTTGGTGTCAATGGTCTGTCCTATCAGTATCTCATCACCTATTGTAATAATTTCAGCGTTGTTCATATTTAAATGATCTTATCTTGGAGGTGTGGCAAAATTATCAATAATTTGTGTGACGATTGGCAGTACAGAGATATGATAGACAGAAAAGCAGTAATCAGTGAGGTTGAGGATTTTGTAAGAGAAGCCGTGCAGAAGCATGACAGCGGGCACGGATGGTCTCATATTGAGAGGGTTGTGAGGCTCGCACTTCATATCCACGACTGTGAGAAGAGTGGCGACAGCTTTACAATCGAGCTGGCAGCCCTGCTGCACGACATCGGTGACCATAAGTTCGCTGCCCATGACGGTCCGGCAGAGATACGGCTTATCCTGGGAAAAGCGGGAGTCGGGCAAGAGATAATCAATGAGGTCGTCAGGATTAATGAAAACATCTCCTTTTCCAAAGGAAAGAGCGATATTCCCGGGAGCCCTGAGTTTCAGATCGTTCAGGATGCAGACAGGCTTGATGCCATCGGGGCTGTCGGCATCGCCAGGGCATTTAACTACGGAGGTTTCAGGGGCAGGGAGATATACGATCCCCGCGAAGGCTATGTTAATCCGCCCAGCCTGGGCTCTGCCGGCTCAAAGTCATTGTCGACGGTACATCATTTCTATGACAAGCTTCTGCTTCTGAGGGATTTGATGAATACTCCCACTGGTCGCAGGCTGGCTGACGAGAGGCATGATTTCATGGTAAAATACCTTGAGCAATTTTTCAGGGAATGGGATGCACGATGATACAATAAATGGTAATTTTGCATATAT
>JALOMM010000134.1 GCA_025455535.1 Bacteroidales bacterium
AGCCCGGTGAGCCTGTCGGGTACGCTCTTGCCGGGCACCCACGCAAGAACCTCCACACTCTTGCCCAGGTCAGCCATCTGCCTGTTCAGATTTGCAAGATGCTGGAAGTCATTCTCGATTGAGGCATCCCAGAGAATACCGACCTTTTTTACCCTGTCAAGGTCAAAACCCTGCTTCAGTCTTATGACTGATGCCATCTGCCGGCTGAGAATCATCCTTCCGGCCCTGAGCCTGAGTTTTCCGAAAAGTTCCATACAAATACAAACCTATTATTTTTTTGATTACGTGATCGTACAGGGTGGCTATTCTTTTATCATTTCCAGGAACTCTGCTTCTGTGACTAGTTTAATCCCAAGCTCCGCTGCCTTTGCCCTCTTTGAAGGTCCCATATCACTGCCTGCCACAATGAATGATGTGTTTCCTGATACTGAGCCTGCACTCTTCCCGCCTGCTGCCTCGATGAGTGATTTCAGTTCCTCGCGGGTAAATCTTTCGAATGAGCCGCTGACCACTATCGTCTTACCGTAGAGGGGGCCCTTTGCAGCCACCGCCGGTGCCTTCCCCTCGAATGTCATTCCTGCGGCACTCAGACGCCTGATGATCTCTATGTTGTCGGGATCAGAGAAGTATTCCCTGACACTTGCGCTGATCCTTGGCCCGATGTCAGGCAGTGACTCCATCTCTTCGCCGCTTGCCGATATGAGGGCATCAATATTCGGGAAGCCTGCTGCAAGAGTCCTGGCAACAGTCTCTCCCACATGCCTGATCCCCAGCGCAAAGAGCTTCCTGTGATACGGTGCTGTCAGAGATTTGTTCAGTCCGGCCAGGATATTCGATGCGGACTTATTTCCCAGCCTCTCCAGGGAGGCAAGCTGTTCATGCCTGAGATAATAAAGATCAGCCACGTTACGTATCAGTGAGTTTGCCCAGAGCAGCTCAATTGTCTCTTCACCCAGACCTTCAATATCCAGCGCCTTCCGTGAGACGAAATGAATGATTCTCCTTGTGATCTGCGGAGGACAGTGGAGGTAGTTCGGGCAGTAGTGATTGGCCTCTCCCTCATTCCTGACCAGAGGAGTCCCGCATTCAGGACACTCATGCGGGAACACCACCCTGACGGCATCATCTGTGCGTTGGGTCATGTCGACCTCTACAATCTTCGGAATTATCTCACCCCCTTTTTCAATTATTACCCTGTCGCCGTAATAGAGTCCAAGAATATCTATCTGGTCACTGTTGTGCAGTGATGCCCGCTTCACCGTCGTTCCGGCCAGCAGTACCGGCCTGAGGTTAGCCACCGGCGTTACATTGCCTGTACGGCCGACCTGAAAATCTACTGAGAGCAACTCCGTTTCAGCCTGCTCAGCAGCATATTTGTAAGCTATGGCCCAGCGGGGTGATTTGGCAGTGTTTCCCAGCAACTGTTGCGCCTGAAGTGAGTTGACTTTTATCACAACGCCGTCAGTTTCGTAAGGAAGCCCTTTCCTTTGATTCTCCCACAGTGAGAGGAAGCCCAGTACTTCACCGATACTGCTGCAACGGTCAATAATCTCCGAGGTTCTGAAGCCCCATGAACGTGCTGCCATGAGGTTGTCATAATGATTATCAGCCGGGAGAGAGTCGCCAAGGAGATTATAGAGGAAACAGTCGAGAGGGCGGGAGGCGACGACACGGGGATCAAGCAGCTTGATTGTTCCTGCGGCTGCATTGCGCGGGTTGGCAAAGGAAGGTTCGCCTTTCGCCTGCCGCTCGGCATTCATTGCCTCGAAATCACCTCTGGGAATATATATTTCTCCTCTTATAGTGAATGATGACGGGGCCCCCGGCGCGGTGACCCTTAACGGAATGCTCCTGATGGTCCTGATATTCACCGTGACATCGTCGCCCCGTGTTCCGTCACCCCGTGTGACAGCGCTGACAAGCCTGCCATCCTCATATGTGAGGCTGATCGATACGCCGTCGTATTTAAGCTCACAGACATATTCAGGCTCATACCCGAGAACTTTGCGTACCCTCTCACCAAAATCAGTAACATCATTTTCATTGTAGGTGTTGCCCAGTGAAAGCATAGGCCACTGATGCTCAGCCTGTCTGAATTCTTCGGTGAGGTCGCTGCCTACCCTCATGGTCGGAGAATCAGGAGTGACAAGCTCAGGGAAGGTCTTTTCAATGGTCTGAAGCTCGTTGAGCAGGATGTCAAATTCAAAGTCAGAAATAACAGGCTGGTTGAGGATGTAGTACCTGTGATTGTGCCCGGCTATCATTTCCCTGAGTTCCCCGGCTCTCTTCCTCGCAGCTGCAAGATTCATATCAGGCTTGTTTCAGTTATTAATTATTAACTCCAGACTCCGCTTACTGATGCGCCACAACTGCACCTGCCGCTCTTCAGGCTGTTCGAGACAATTGTGAAGCCGCTGCGCTCAATGACTTTCTGGCCGCATGAGGGGCAGACCGTATTGCTGTGACCCGCACCGGGCAGGTTGCCTACATAGACATGCTTCAGACCGGCTTCGTGTGCTATTGAGGCGGCGGTGCTGAGTATGGCGGCAGGTGTAGGGGGCAGGTGCTCGAGTTTGTACTCCGGATGAAACCTGCTGAAATGCAGAGGGGTGTCAGTGAAACCGTTACCGGCAAGCCACCTGCACATCATCCTTATCTCATCCGGCTTGTCAGTCCACCCAGGCACCACAAGGTTTGTAATCTCCAGCCAGACCCCCTCATCCCTGTAGGTCTTCAAGGTGTCAAGAACGGGTTGAAGCTTTCCTCCGGTAAGCTTAAGGTAAGTGCTGTCACTGAACGACTTAAGATCGATGTTGGCGCCGTCGATGAAGCGGCAGAGCTCTTTCAGCGGCTCTTTGTTGATGTAGCCGTTTGATACCATGATGTTCCTTATCCCTTTTTCCCTTGCCAGCCTGGAGGTCTCGTAAACATATTCATAAAATGTTACGGGCTCGGAATAGGTATAAGCAATAGATCTGCAATTATTTATTGCAGCATTGGCAACAACTTCCTCTGGCGGAAGATCATAATTCTTCGTCTTTTCGGGAGAAGTCTGCGAGATAGTCCAGTTCTGACAGTTCAGACATGCAAAGTTGCACCCTGCCGTTGCGATGGAGAATGACGATGATCCGGGAAGAAAATGATACAGTGGCTTCTTCTCAACAGGATCGATATTAACCGCACAGGGATTCCCAAAAGCCATGGTATAGAGCTTTGAATTCCTGACTATCCTGTTGCGGCAGTCGCTCAGTTCTCCTTCTTTCAGAACACATTCATTGGGGCATATCCGGCATACAATGCCGCGTGCGCTCTCTTCCTGGTACAGTGCCAGTCTCTCTTTCGGTGCCGGTTTGAGGGATGTCAGCGGCAGAGGCATCACCACACCGGCAGCGACAGCCAGCGACCCCTGACGTGCGAATATCCTGCGGGAGATCTTGTTTCCTCTGATAACCAGTGACATGCAATTACTGTTAACCTGCTATAAAGCTAATGCTTAAAGAGTACCGAAACAAGCGCCACGGCTATTAAAATCATCCCTCCGAGCAGAATGCAGACCAATGATGGTCCGAGGAGGGGAACCAGGAGAGTTGCAACTGTAAGATAACCCAATGCAGCCCCGGCAAGGTCAGCGGCATAGACAGTACCTGACCTCATCGTTCTGCCAGAAGTTGTAAGGATCCTGTAAACCGATCCTGTCAGAAAGGCTGCTGTGAGGGTGAATCCCATTGCCAGGCTGATGACCAGCCACGGTGAGGCTGTAACCAGGCCCCGAAGCAGCAGCCCGGTGAGGAAATAGACAAGGGCCAGAAGAGATGCAATACCTATCAGGTGATGTCGCAGGTTTATTCCTGCATATGAAGCCCCTGCAGCCAGCCCAGCCATAAGAAATGAAATTATCAGAGCAGTAAGGAGATAGATGCTCCCGACAGTGATCTGTAAAAGAAATACCATTATCATTCCAAAACCGGCCAGCGCTGCCGAGGAGGAAAACATCATCAGGCCTCCTCTGCCTGCAAAGACAAAAGGCAGAATTATCAGTATTACGCGGAGGGCAACGGAGCTGCCTGCAATCCCCTTCTTTTCCATTGACAACAGGTTGTTGAACCACGATGAGACAGGCAGGGCTGCCGAGTTGACTCTGGCGGCAGTGTCAATCACTGAGATTATCTGCAGGCTCTTCCTCCTTATATCATCATCATCAATATAGTCGCTGTTGACATAGGTATTGACAATAGATTGTCTTTCAGCCATAACAGATAAAGAATCAGAGAGAGGATAGTCGGAGGCGATCAGATAAAGCGATGAGCCTGGTATAATTACGACATGCCTGAAAAGATCACCGAGGGCATTGTAGACCGGAGAAAGTCCTCTCCTGTAGCTCTCCGGCGAGTAGTTGTACCATGGCATGGGGGTGCACATAAAGATGCCGCCGGGTGTCAGGTGCTCTTTCACAAGGGTGAAATACTCGATTGTATAAAACCTGTTCACCGCAAGGGTTGAAGGGGGAGGGATAAGCTGAATCACTGCGTCGAACTTGCCTGTGGTCTTACGCATATAACGCAGCGGATCAGCCTTTTCGACGTTTATCTCCATAGTGCCGGCGACGGTGTCACGGGCCCCCTCTGCTGCGATAATGCCGGGGTCGTGCTCCAGGTATACCACTTCAGATATCCCGTACTTCTGCATCTCCGGCAAATGCCTCATCAGACCGCCGGAGATGACCAGCACCCTGTCATGGTTATCCCTCTGTAAGAGAGCATAGTGAATATTTTCCTCCGTACTGATGATGTCACCGGCAAAGAAGAGAGGGCGGTGATCGTAAAAGACAGTCTTTTCTCCGCCGTAGCTTCCGGTTGTGATGTTTCCAAACGGGGTGTCAGTACTCTTCTCCGCCTTTACCCCTCCGATGAGAAGGCTCCTGACTGCAGGGTCAGGACTGAAAAGCAGCACAAATATCGCGAGAGGAATGGATAACAGAAGGGACACTTTTCTGCCCGCCGGGCGGGGATACAGAATAACAAAATTCATCGTTGCCGTAGCAATGATGATGAGAATATACAACTGGTAGTTCGGAATGCTCAGTGAGACAGTAACTGCTGTGATAATCCCTGCGGCCACTGATCCGGCAGTTTCGATCCCGAAACTCTTTCCGGGATGAGTACCGCGACTCTCCTGCATCATTGCGGAAAGTCTTATAAAAATAAATGAGGAGATAAATGAAATAGGGGCGACACTGACCGTGAGAATGACAAATGTCTGAAGGAATGAGGGGGCCTCCCCTGGGTTGAGGAGCAATAGATTCATCACAATGAATCCGGCCGGGGCC
>JALOMM010000135.1 GCA_025455535.1 Bacteroidales bacterium
TCTGATGGCATGGGGTCTTGGGATTGCCTTTGCAGGGGAGAAGGAAACGAAGAAAGATATTGCCATCGTAAACTTCGGGGAAGAAAACAACCTGTCGCGCTTTCTCAGGGAACATACCGAAATGGATGATGACGGGAGATACCTGTTTACAATCAATGACCCGGTCTTTGGCAAAAACATTTTCAGGTTTGCGCCGCTTGATTCACTTGATGCAACACTGGGTGTCAAGCGTGGAATTTATCAGCTGATGATTGATAACCAGGGTGACAGCACGGTTTTTCATCTTGACCCGGCCAACCCCGAGGCAAGACTGCTGCAACTGCAGCTGGCAACGCTCATGGGCGAAAGACATGAGGATGATACTTTTTCGGGTGCAAACACCATTACCCTCGAGGTGAAAGGAACCCGGTACATCGATTTTCTTGTACCCGGGCTTGTTGCAATGAATATAATGATGGCGTGCATGTGGGGCATGAGCTGGACCATCATTGAGCGAAGGAAAGGCAACATGCTCAGGCGGATGATAGTGACACCCGTCCGCCGGCAGAATATCCTCCTTGGGCTGATGACCGCCCGTGTCACGATGAACTTTGTCGAAGCCGCCCTGCTGATGATGTTTGCGTGGATCTATTTTGACATTGACATCCAGGGGAGTGTGCCGGCTCTGATAATGGTTTTCATGGCGGGAAATATTGCATTCACAGGGATAGCTATAATAACATCCTCCCGGACATCAAATACAGAGGTAGGAAACGGCATCATCAACTTCGTCAATATGCCGATGATGATACTGTCAGGCATCTTTTTCAGCTATCACAACTTCCCGGAATGGAGCATTCCGTTTATTCAGAATCTGCCCCTCACCCTCCTTGCAGACAGCATGAGAAGCATCATCAATGAAGGAGCCGGTGTGGCCGCCGTTCTCGATAAGACAATAATCATGAGCCTTATAGGTTTTGCGACCTTTGGAATAGGCCTGAGAATGTTCAAGTGGTACTGATGCCGGTGCGCCGGGTGTACCCCGATAATATAAATCAGGAGGCTTCTAGCCTGAACAGTGGAACCCCCTTCAGCGCCTTCTCTTTTATAGCCTGTATTTCGGATTTCTTCAGCGGCTTAAGGTTGCCTGAGACACTCAGTGCCTGTCTGAACAGCATCTCCTCCCCTGGCGGTATCGCTGCCGTCACAGGGTGAGAGAGGGTAAACCGCAATCCCATGGTAATATCTTCCGTTGACATGAGCGGCTCGTACCAGCACTTGGGATACCCGGTTCGGTCAGCCCCCTCCTGCCAGGGTCCTTTTGCCATTGCTTTCAGAGCCAGGATACCCATGTTTTTCTCCTTTGCCTTTGCCATCACCTGAGGGCCAAAATTACCTGCATTCCAGGTAGCATAGTTGAACGGGAACAGAATGGTGTCAAAATCAAATCTGTCCATCAGAGCCATCGCTGCCTCAACTGAATGGGCAGAGAATCCAATAAAGCGTATCTTGCCCTCATTCCTGGCTTCAATGAATGCTTCCATCGACCCGCCAGGTCCGAGCAAAGTGTCAACCTCCTCAAGTGTAGTGACAGCATGGTGCTGGTACAGGTCGAAATGGTCAGTGCGGAGGTTTATCAACGACTGCTCAAGCTCTTTGCGTGCTTCGGCTTTTGTTCTCTTTCCGGTCTTGCAGGCAAGGAAGACATCCTTTCTGTAAGGCTCCAGAGCCGGCCCGAGTTTTATCTCGGCATCGCCGTATGAAGGGGCGACATCGAAGTAGTTCACTCCGCAGTCTATCGCATGCCTGACAGCCGCCGAAGCCTCTTCGGGCGTTGCGTTCATGACAACGATACCGCCGAAGCCGATCATGGATAGCATCTCTCCCGTTTTTCCAAGAGATCTCTTTTCCAGTTTGCCCGGGTTCATCTTTCTTTCAATGCCCGAAAGGTCTGCCGGGAAAAGGGTTATTGCCGGCACAGCACAGGCTGTTGAGAGAATAAAGCTTCGTCTTTTCATGTCACTGCTTTTTTAAAGGAGTTTCAGCCCTGTCATAAAATTCATTTTGCAGCCGCTCAATTTCGTTGTTGCTCTTAAGATACTTTATGAGCTCAATCAGCTGGGCCGCATCTTTTGACACGAGCAGCTCGCCCAGTCTTTTGTCAGGCTGTGCCGGGTCACCGGCATAATGGTTAGGGTACCTCGCGTACCACCAGATACCTGTATAACCGTTCTTCATCTGGCTCAGCCGGGCCTGGCTGGCCCCTGACTCTGAACCTATTGCCTGACGGTTGACAAGATCAGGCCGAATATAGAACATCATCGATGTCTCCTCCTCGCCTGCATGCCCGTCTACTGCGGCCTTCTTAAGAGACTCTATCTCCCTGTCAAACTCCGGGTCTGCAGTCCCCTGGAACAGCACAACAATATAATCCCTCTCCGCCGAGAGCTGTGACTGGCAGAAGTACTGAAGGAAGCTTGTGTTACCGCCGTGGCCGTTGAAAAGGATGATCTTCTTAAGTCCGTTCCTGGCGAGCTCCCGGCAAGTCTCATCAAGCATCTGCCATAAAAGGTCATTGCTGTATGCAATAGTGCCAGGCTGATGACGGGCTTCAAATATCTGCCCGGCGAAATAGGGAGGGAACACGACGGCATACTCCTTCTCTGCGGCCTGTGTCACGCTCTCCCTGGCCTCGAACATGTCTGTGCCGAGAGGCAGATGGGTCCCATGCTTCTCAATCACGCCCAGAGGTATCACGCAGACACCGCCTGACTTCTCAACGGCGACTGAAAACTGCGGAGAAGAGAGCTCTTCCAGCCTGACGGGCAGAGTTTTTCCCGGGTCCGCCTGAGAGAATGACAGCAGCGTTATCAGCATCACTGCAGAGAAAAGGATAAGTCTTTTCATAGCAATTTTTATTTAAACATACACCATTTTATTATAATTCAGTCAATGCCCTTACGATCTCTTTCCCGCAATTTGACATGACCGACTCCGGATGAAACTGTATCCCGTGCAATGGCAGCGATCTGTGACAGAATGACAATATGGCTCCGGTGTCGTCTACCGATGTGATGACAAGCTCTTCAGGTACGGAACCGGGGTCAGCAGTCCAGGAGTTATACATACCAGCCGTGGCATCTGAAGGGATGAATCTGAGCAGGGCATCATTGACCCCTGTCAGCCTCACTGAGGTTTTATGACCGTGTCTGATCCGGTCGAGCTGGATTAGCCTCCCTCCGAAATACTCATACAGGGCCTGATGCCCCAGACATATCCCCACAATCTTGTGTGACATTGCACAGTGATCAATGCATTTCATGAGAGAGCCGGCACCGTAAGGAAGTCCCGGACCAGGAGACAGTACCAGGGCATCATATTCACTCAGCCTTTTAAAATCGATCTGATCATTGCATACTCTTTCCACAGCAAGGCTGCTGTTCTCCCTTATGAGGTGAATGATATTATTGACGAAAGAGTCGTAATTGTCAATGACCAGGATTCTCTTCATAGGATTGTGCCGGATTCTGCAAATTTATAAAAAGAGTACTTTTGCAGCACCAGCAACATAATCAGATTTAAATGGCCGGAGTGTCAGAAGTGAAGGAGATGATGAACAGGTACGGTGCACAACGCAAACCGTTTCTTTTTGGTTTTGACTTTGAACTCAAGAATGCCTTCTTCGTCACCGATCCACTCATGCAGGACGACATACTGTTCCGCACTCCTTCCGCAAGTAATTACCTTAAATCCGGTACCCTTCACGCGGCAACACTGCCGGAACTGATTACAGAAGGATTCATAAGCGAAGAGGAGTACGGCAGGAAATTCAATAAAGTTCACGAAGCCATAGCCTTCGGCAACAGTTACCTGTGCAACCTGACTGTCACTACGCCTGTCAGGCTTAATCTGCCTCTGCGGGAGGTTTTCATTCATACAAAGTCACAGTATGGCATCTGTTACCACAACAAATTCATGTCATTTTCACCCGAGAGGTTCGTTCTGATACACGACGGAATCATCAGCTCCAATCCCATGAAGGGAACCATAGATGCAACCCTTCCTGACGCAGAAAAAAAACTGACGGATGATTACAAGGAGGATTGTGAGCACAACACCATCGTCGACCTGATAAGGAATGACCTTGGTTCGGTTGCCGAACGAATCAGCGTTAAAAGGTTCAAATACCTTGACCGGGTGAGAACGGACCGGGGTGTGTTGCTTCAGATGAGTTCCGAAATAAGCGGGTATCTTGCCGGCGGGTATAACAGCCGGCTGGGTGAGATTATTGTATCGATGCTTCCAGCCGGATCAGTATCAGGTGCCCCAAAAAAATCAACCCTAAGCATCATAATGCAGAGTGAGGGCGCAGAGAGGGGGTTCTATACGGGTGTGTTCGGATATTACGACGGAGAGGTTCTCGACTCGGCAGTGATGATCAGGTTCATTGAAGATACTGATGACGGCACATTTTACCGCAGCGGCGGAGGAATAACCATCAACAGCCGGTGCCGGGATGAATGGAACGAAGCCAGGGACAAGATTTATCTGCCGCTGGACTGATGTCTGTGCCGGCAGACAATTCGCAAGGTCAGACTATTTTGTAACAACGATCAGTCCTTCACGCGGGATGGCACGGTAGACGATCTTGGCCTCTGCCTTGGGTATCCATATTTTGATATAGGGGGTGTAAGGGGGAGTATTGAACCTTACTACAGAGTGCATGGTTGACCTGGCATTCCTGTAACGCTCTTCCAGATCAAAAAAGAACCTGGCACGCTTGTCGGCAGCTATTGTATCTTCCTGTTGTTCGAAGAAAAACCTGATATTACGGTCAGTTTCGAGTGTAAAGAATACAGCCTCATAATCAGTAGTGTCAGGTTTGACATCTATGACGGCCTCGGAGGTGTCTCTCGGGGCTATCTTGACACTGACCGGATCTTTCATGAAGGTAGCCTGCATGCTGGTGATGACGAGCGGTGCGGAGAGCATGCTGTAAACCGCCTCCTGGTTTGCCCGCTGAAAGAATGGTGAGAGGTCATAGTCAGAAATCCTTACAGTCCTGACAGATACTCCCTTGATCATCAGCTGTATAAGGCTGTCGCGTACATTAACGACAAGCCCGATGGAGTCGGAGTCTGCCATTTTTACCTGTGCGCCGAGGTATGATTTCTTGCGCAGCAGATCGATATACCCGGGGATGGAGCACTGGTTGATTGTATCGCTCTCCTTCTGCTCAAGAGAGGCGAAGTATGCATCGTCAAATGACCTTACGGCATGGCTGACGGCAGAAACACTCCTTACCAGATAAAAGATGAT
>JALOMM010000005.1 GCA_025455535.1 Bacteroidales bacterium
GATGGCATGGGCAGTGCGCGATGTGCCACAGCCGGTGGGCAGCACACCGGAAGAGGCAATCACAATCGCCCGTGACAGGAACCTGACCAGGAAACTGGGGACACTTGTATTTTGTGATGTCTCCGATGCAGTGGGCACCGGAACGCCGGGTGAGAGCACCTGGATACTGAAGGCGTTGCTTGAGCAGGGAAGTGATCTTACTTCATACCTCACCATGAGAGATGAAGCGGCCGCTAACAAAGCATGGAATTTCAAGGTGGGTGATGAGGTAAGGCTAACCGTTGGAGGGAAACTTGACACAGCATACAACTCACCACTGACTTATGACGGAGTAATCACATGGAAGAATGAGACAACGTACGGAAAGACACTAATCATCAGACATGAAGGTATCCATCTTGTGCTGTCAGAACTGCCGATGGCATCCCGCCATCCTGATGATTTTAAAAGCCTCGGACTCTCTCTCTGGAAGGCCGACATTGTTGTTGTAAAGAATCTTTTCCCCTTCCGCTACAATTACTTGCTTTACAACAGAAAGACTGTCAATGTGATGTCGCCGGGACTGAGCAACACAGACCCGTCAGCCCTGAATTATGTAAACATACCGCGACCCATCTATCCTCTTGATAAGATAGATACGTGGCGTTAATATAAGCGAGTGCAGCACTCAGAATATGAAAGGGATGAACCTCTTCGTCCGGCTCATGTAATCAGTGTACCTTTCCCCGAAAAAGGCAACACACTCATCTTCATCAGCTTTTGCTGTGAAAAATAGCAATACTGACGAGGCAAGGGCAATAAAGAGCCCTGTCATAACGGGGTTCTTAAGCCAGATGCCCCAAGTGATGAAGAGAAGCGAAGAATATAGCGGGTGTCGTATGTATTTGAAGATACCCGTCGTGACAAGCTCAGATGTCTTTTCAAACTGAAAAAGGGCAGGATCCTCTCGTTGTCCCGCCGGTATCCCTCTTTTTCTGAGCGTTATCACACCTGTTATAACCAGGTATGCTGAGATTACCAGAAACAGCCAGGAGACAACCTGTTGCAATGAGAACGGGTCTTTAAACCAATAGCTGTAATTCAGTGTGAATAGCAGGATAATGCCCTCCCAGCTGAAGAACCTGTAGAAGCCATGACTTCGGAAGTCAAAGAGTGCCCTCCGCGAGATAACTATAATGGGAATACTAAGCAGAATGAAAAGGATGATTTTGTCCATTTTTCTATCCGGGTTTATCGGTTTACCAAAAGGATAGATCAATCAGACCAGGTCGCATGCTTCGGGCGGCATCCAGTGTGCATCCTTTCCTTCCCATTTGACGTTGCAGCCAATGGGATTTGTCTTAGCTGCGGTGACAGGCTTGCCGGAGGTCAGCTCCCCGAGGACAATGTCCAGATTGTTGATTGTCATCCTTGACGTGTCACGGGGTGAGTCAACACCTCTTCCGGTGTACACGAGCTCCCTCTTCTCGTTGAAGACATAGAAATGAGGAGTCCTGAGGGCCCCGTATTTCATGGCAACTGACTGATCCCTGTCATACAGATATTTCCACGGGAACTTATGCTTCTTCATCCTTTCAACCATGTTCGGGAAACTGTCTTCAGGGTAGGTGTTTTCACTGTTGGAGTTTATTCCGACAAATACAACGCCGGAGCTGCTGTATTTCTCTGCAGTAGCACGTGTGACCTCATCTGATCCGATTACATACGGACAGTGATTGCATGTAAAGAAGATCACCAGGAAAGGGTAATCTTTGAAGTCTGAGAGGCTGTATTCCCTCCCTTCTGTCGAGGGCAGCCTGAAGTCGATGGCTTTTTGCCCCGGTTCCATTGTAAAGCTCATATTCTTATTTTTCTGGTTATATCAGTTCTAACAACCACCCGGCTGCTTTGTTAATTTTTCATCACGTATAAAATGCTTGCCACTGCCCTCTCCACTCCGCCCGAAGGCTTGTTCACCACACCTGCCTGCCCCTGACCGCTGACATAGAGCGTTGTTGATCCGCCGCCGTCAAGATTGAGTACATCAACACACCCGAGCATGTGCGCTAGTTCCCTGAGTTCAAAAAGAGTCATCCCGTCTGCATAACCCGGCTGCCGGCCGTCAACGGCAACGAGCAGGATATCTCCTTTTGCCGTTACAGCGACAAATGACCGAGGATGCCGGGCTGTGTTGAAAGGTATGTCTGCCAGCGTAACGTCAATATTGTCAGCCATCAGCAGCGGCCCGCTGACCATGGCATAATCATCTTCCGCTGCACCGGCTTTCTCCTTGTCCCTGGTCCAGTAGGTAATTTCTACCTCCTCACCCGTGGCAGTGAAAACCCCTGTTGCGCGGGAATTAAACTCCCCGGCCGCCGTGGATGATACCACACTGTCTTTGATGCTTATAAAGTGCGTGTTGTACCCTTCGGCCATATTGAAAAATGTTCCGTTTATTGCCGCCACCGCTCCGCAGCTGTCAGCAAAGGTGCTGGTCAGTACCCGTCCGCCCGGCACTCCTACACAAAACTCGAAATCAGCTTTCCCGGGGTCTATCTTCAATACATAAATTGCCTGAAATGATTCAAGGTAATTTGTCACTGCCGATTTCAGTACCACACCGTTAGCTATGCGCTGATTATCCCAGTCAATTTCTGGCCGGGGACCAGAATCCTCACACGACTGCACCATGAGGAGGCAGTTTGCCACAAGAAATGGGAACAACAGATGGCAGTGTCTCATGGCTTCTCTTGTTTGTTTGCGAGTATTTCTGCTACTGATCCTGCAGCAGCTTCCGCAACGTATTTTCTGTAAGGTCCTACCGGACAACCGACGTAAATGGCCGTCGTCCTCCCTTCCCTGAAGGTTCTCCGGAGAGGCTTCTCCCAGTCGGGGTAGGGGATGGGAGCATGCATGTCATAATCGCTGAAGGGGGTATATTTCTTCATGGCATGAAATATCATAAGGTCAGTGTTCTCGGCAATAAAGTCTGTCGGTACTTCCAGTGCATAGTCATATCTTTCGGTTATCGCCTTTCTGAATGCATCCAGGGTAGATAACTTTTTCCTGCGGGGGTCCCAGTAATGGTCAGCATATTCGTCATCGCTCCATACGAGTTGCCATTTTCCGCCCCAGTCATCCATTGCCTCCCTCATCTTCACTTCAAGGGGCTGCCTGTACTCATGTGCTCGTCTGTTCAGCGTGTCATGTTTGAATGGATTGCCATGTCTTGACAGTACAAGCAGCACTGAGCTGTCAGCAGGTATTTGTTTGAGCTGATCACGAACCATCTGAACGTAGGCTTCACGCAATGCAGGCTGGTTGCCTGGCTGATCTCCAAAGATCAGTTTAGCGCGGCCGTTGACAAGGCGGTGTACCCTGGGCATCGCCAGGGCATAATCTTCAAAGTCGCAGAAGACCGGATTGCTGTAGCATTGGTAGATAATAGTATCACAGCCTGCATCCAGCAACTCTTCCACTGCCTGCCTCATCGAGTTTTCGTCAATGTACCTGGCATGCCGAAATTCAGTATCACCAAAATCTTTTCTCAGCAGGGTGACAGCCTCTTCATATACCTTTCTGCACTGATGAGCCCATGCGACTCTCTTTTCAGGGATCAGACGACCGAAATACCAGCCTGCAATCTTGGCAGCACTCTTCTGGCAGACATCCGGAGCACCTCCCTTGCCGTCACCTTTATACAGGAAGTAGCCATGGTCCCAGGGATTCTTCTTCATCCCCGGCGGTCGCCATTCAACCTTGCACTCAAGGTATGGCTCTCCTCTCCGGTTTGAAACTGACCCATGCATATCTACCAGCTTCTGCGGCACGAATGATTCCCGTGCAAGGGGGTTTCCCGGATCTATCAGGGCTATGCCCCTGTCAGCCAGCACAATTCTGTGAAGAAAAAATGGGAGGGAGTAATCAAAGACATGATCCATGAAATCGATGTAGAACCCGGGCTGATAATCTTCTGGCATTCCCAGGTCTGCCAAGATAATTCCAGCCTTACCCTTCGGACGGCGGTCGTGACCCCTGAAGAGCACCTCGTAACCGTAACGGTTACCCAATTGCCAGTGTCTAAGCCATTCAAACATAGGTCTTTATAGGTCCTCGGAAGTTATCCTTTCCGGTTTTCTGAATGCCCTGCCCTGTCCCTGTTCTGCCGAAGGAGTGTTTGTCGCTGCCTCATACAGGTTCCATTCATTTTCATTTATCTTTTCAAGATGAAACATTCTCTTCGGATCCTTAAGCCTCTCCCTCTGATCAGCCGTAAAGGCACCTGCCAGCCTCGCCTTCTCCCACTCCCTTATAGCATCAAGGAGCTGGCCGGTTATTGGATTGCTTCTAGCGGCATTCATCCTCACAACCATGGCAAAACCCGCATCATAGCCGGCTGACCGGGCAAGCATCCATTCCATCTCTTCCATGGTAGTGGTTGCAGTGAGCATATACCATCCAAGCATATTGGGATAGTAATTTCTGGAGAGAAAGGCCTGGTTGCTTATCCTGTACTCCTGCATGCTCTCGGTGAATCCGCCGTACCACGGTTCGCCCCAGTTGCAAACCGTGTTGATGTACCAGTAGTATGGGAGAGAACGGCTTGTGCCGTTGACA
This sequence comes from Bacteroidales bacterium, assembly GCA_025455535.1. GTDB lineage: Bacteria > Bacteroidota > Bacteroidia > Bacteroidales > VadinHA17 > SR-FBR-E99. Next base: position 4,597 of record JALOMM010000005.1, read on the forward strand.
AATTCATGGTCAAGTGTCCTGTAAAAGTCTTCGGCAAAGAGGCTCTGCGCAAAATCACCTTCCCCCGAAGCCTGGCACCCCTCATAACCGTCAAAATCGAGATGGTTTATTCCTGTCTTGTTAAAGAACTCTCCAAGCCTGACTGCAATCTCTCTCTGCAACTCAATATCAGGAAAGAAAACCTTGTAGCCGTGATCGATCAGCTTCCTTACAGTGTCGTTCCCTGAGTGGCTGGAGGCTTCAGTTCCGAATGCACCGCGCCGGCAACCGGAAAGTATATACGGCTCCGCATCGGAAACATCATCGTAGATTATTATCTCATTCCCTATCATGACAGCATGAAGGTTGTTCTCCCTCTTCTGGCTGAAGTATTTTTCTGTTGAGACCTCAATCTCAGTCTCACCCGCAGAGATATCCTGCTTCAGCAATCCGTATCCCGTATGGGCAAGTCTCCGGTCGGGAACTGGCGAAACATACGGATCATTGGTATTGATGAAGTTGGTGAGTGTATGAACGCCGAAATTCAGTCCTGCCTCACTGGCTTTCTCCACACACCTCCTTATCCCTTCAATTCCCCCGGGGAAGATGGCTGTGTCTAATTCATAGTGTCCCCATGTTTTGAAAGGCCCCTCATGGTAGACGGAAAAGAAGCCGCCTCTGACAGTGTAACCGATGACTTCATCAATCTCTGACTCACGGAAATCAGAGATCAGGTAAGAGGGGCTGCGGAGGAATGCCTTTTTGGTCCAGACGCCCTTGCAGGTCGGGTAGGGCAGACCCTCTGCAATGACTATCTGTTCAATATTGTCAAGCACATCAGGTTCGTCACATGAGAAGAGGGCAATGCTGCTGCCCGTCACCGTCTCTCCCTTCAGCGGTTTCACAGGTATGTCATCATGCCACATCGCATAGACCTGCCTCTCCCTGTCACGGTTGAGCGAGTATGCCTGCATGCTGCTGCCTGTCCTGAAAGGCCAGGCGAGCGATCCTCTCTCTTCACTCAAACCGTTCTTATTGAAAAAACCGCCGAGCGTCTTTGGGTTCAATATTAGCATACCGATTGCAACATTGTCATCCCTCACCACTCCAACCGCCTCGCCTACTGTTTTAGAGATCGAAGTGTATACGGGACCCCATGCCACTCCGTCTATCTTCCCGGCGGGTTCCGCCATTGTCACATGAAAAGTTATATGAGTCTCTTTATTTGTAACCTGTACGTCAACCTGAGCATCCGGGTTTTCAAAATCAAGACTCAGAACGCCCTTCTTCCTGTTATATATTACAGACGCGGGATTATGCCTGGCCCCTTCCGAGATCACAGAGAGGAAATATGAGAGAGTGTCAACATTAAGATAGTTTATCCCTGTTCGTGTGTTGATCAGCTCAATTATTCTTCCGCTATCGTCCAATGAAATTTTTACCCCCTGGGCCTCAAATGAGATCTTATCACGGCTTATGCAACCTGTAATGAGCACCAGGGAAATCAGGGCCAGAACTTTGACAAAGTGGCTCCGGCGGGTATACTTCCAATTATTCTTCATTTTTTCACTTGTTGCGATGTAACTAATCAACCTTTGTCAGGCATGAATAACCGAAACAGCAGCTATCACCCCGGCTGCAAATCCTGGAACCGTAATCATTTTTCGTTCAGTCTTTTGTATTTACGGAGTATCTCCAGCGTCTTTTCAACAGGGAGGGCCTCAACTGTCATCCCGTTCCTGGCTTTAGTTGTTTTAGCTGCAAAGAGTGAGTTTATTATAGCCTCCTCCGTTGCCTCCGCAGCAGCCTGGAACAACAGGTCCATCTCGTCATTCCTGATCTCGCGCCACTGCTCGTATATGGAATCGGAAGAGTAGGGGATACGCAGCTCCTCTGCCGTCGATACAGCAATGACATAATCTCCGCTGCCGTTTGATCCGGATGCTCCTGTTCGCATCATGCCGGCAAAAGCCCTGGCACCCAGCCTCTTCAGGTTCCTCGAGGTGAGAGGCGCATCGGTCATGACCACAATCATGCATGACCCGTCTTCCTTGTACTCACTGGCGGTGGTCCTGAAGCTGTAACGTCCGAGCTCCTGCCCGACGGGTACACCGTTGACATGCAGTATCCCTCCGTAGTTCGTCTGTACCAGCACACCCACGGTATAACCACCCCTGGTGGCAGGCAGTTCTCGCGATGATGTGCCTATCCCTCCCTTGAACCCGAAACAGACGGTTCCGGTGCCGGCACCAACGCTGCCCTCGGCAACAGGACCACCGGCTGCATTCCTGATTGCCTCCAGGACATGCTCCGTTGTGATATGCCTTCCCCTGACGTCATTGATCCTGGCATCATTGGTCTCTCCAACCACGGCGTTGACGCTTGTCACTCCCTCATTGCCGGGCTGCCTGAGCGTATACTCAATGACAGCTTCGGCGGCCGCCGGTACACTTAGCGTATTGGTCAGCACCACCGGGGTCTCAAGGTTTCCCAGCTCTTCAACCTGCGTGTATCCGGCCAGCTTGCCGAATCCGTTCCCAACGAATATACCGGCCGGTACCTTCTGCTGGAAGATGTTTCCGTCATGAGGCAGGATAGCCGTTACGCCTGTCCTTACCGATTCACCTTCAATTAAAGTGACATGGCCCACCTTTACTCCGGGCACATCTGTTATGGCATTGTTACTGCCGGTACGCAGTATGCCGATCTCTATTCCGTAATCCCTGGCTCTCTTCATCTGAGCATGCGTGTTCTGACAGTTCAGGGCCGGCAGCATAAGCATGACTGCAGCCGCTGCCCTGATAAATTGTCTGTTAATCATCACTCCTGTTTCAGCTACTGTTCTTCAGTGCGGCTAAATACCTTTTTCCCGCCGACCCATGTCTGCTGCACCTTCATATCCCATATCTCCACCGGATCTATGGCGGTGATGTCACGGTCAAGCACCACGAAGTCTGCCAGTTTACCGGCTTCGAGCGTTCCTTTTATCTTTTCCTCGAACGAGGCATAAGCTGCATTCTTTGTGTATGCAAGGAGGGCCTGCTCCACCGTGATCTTTTCTTCCGGAACCCATCCGTCCCGATTTTTATCATCCAGTGTCCTCCGTGTAACGGCTGCATAGATACCCTCGATCGGAGTGGCAGGTGCTACCGGCCAGTCGCTGCCGAAGGCTACCGTGGCACCGGCGTCAATCAATGACCTGAAGGCATATGTCGTTTTGATTCTCTCAGGACCGATGTACCCTTCAGCCCATCTGCCGTCGTCAATCGCATGATAGGGCTGCATGCATGCAATTACGTTCAGCTTCGCAAACCTCTCTATGTCACCCGGAGCGATATGCTGTGCATGTTCAATTCTGAACCTGCGGTCTCTGACACCATTCTCATTGCCGATCCGTTCATAGGTATCAAGGAGGAAATTGATGGCACGGTCGCCGATAGCATGTATCGCAGCCTGCAACCCTGCCCTGTCAGCCTCATAGAGCCATCTGTAAAGGTCTTCCTCGCTGTTTACAAAGAATCCGGAGTCTGTCATCAGATCAGAATAGGGCTCAATGAAAGCCGCAGTGTGAGAGCCAAGTGACCCGTCAACAAAACCTTTGACGCCTCCTGTTCTCACCCATGTGTCTCCGTTACCCTCAAGGCTGATCTTTTCATGTTGTGTTGACCAGGCATGAATGGGAGTCATGACATATATGCGGGTGATCTGTTCCCCCCTGTTGCGCACCCTCTCTATGGCATCTGCATACGCTGAAGCATCTACTGCCTGAACTGAGGTGACGCCGTTGGAGGCGAAATATTCCATGGCAGCTATAAGTGCACTTTCAGTCTCATCCGGTGAGGCGGGAGGTATCTTACCGAAGATCAGATTCATGGCGTTGTCCTTGAACACTCCCGTAAGGTTGCCTGAGGCGTCGCGCACAATAGTGCCGCCGGCGATGTCTTTGACCTTACGGTCGACGCCAGCCATCTTCAATGCGAGCGAATTAGCCAGGCCCATGTGTCCGTCAAGACGGCTCACAAATACCGGGTTGTCAGGTGTCACGGAGTCAATCCACCCTCTTTCGGGAAGTTTCTCCCATCCCTTGCCGTCCCAGTCGCCACCGAGGATCCAGGTACCTGGTTTAAGTGTTCTGGCATACTCACCAATCCTTCTGACAAACTCTTCCGGAGTGGAAGCATCTCTCAGCTGCACCGAGGTAAGATTCAATCCTCCCTGCAAAAAGTGAACATGAGAATCGATGAACCCGGGGGCAACGAATTGCCCGTTCATATCAGTTACAACAGTGTTGCTGCCTCTGAATCTCAGAATATCACGGTTAGTGCCGACAGCAACAATCGTATCTCCGGAGACAGCCATTGCTTCAGCCATAGGAAGGAGGTCATTGCCAGTCCATATTTTTGCATTTGTTATTATCATATCTGCTTGCTCTTTTTTCTTGCATGAGACCGCTGTCAGGGCGAGTACGATGATGATCAGGCAGTGTAGAATTCTTTTCATCTTACGAATTTCATGAGTGCCATTAAATATATACAATTTTACCGTTACTGCACTGCATATGCGTTGAAAGAACAATAACAGAGAAGGTGATGAACAGATATATAATAAAAAAGCACTGCCCCGTTTTGTCAGGTAGTGCTGCAGAAAATCGAAATTAAACTTGACTATTTCTTCTGATAGAAGTTTGTGCTTTCGAATATTTTATCAGCAGATTTTGCAATGAATCCGCTGTAGAGATTGCCATTTGAGTCGGGAAATCTCTGGGCAAACTCATAATAGCATGAAGGGACCTCAAAAACACCCTCGATGAATTTTATTTTGACTATATCAGCCATCGTGCTCGACTGCTGAAGGAGTTCTTCGGGAGTACCTTTCACCTCACCTCCGGAGCTGTTCAGGAGGTACCCGTTCTTCTTCAGCAACTCATTGACTTTATAGATGTCATTGTATTTGTTCAGGTAATTGATTCCGACCGTGAAATGATTTGCCCTGAATCCGAAGATGTAGAACCACGCTGCATATTCAGACTCTTCCCTGAGGCGCGTATATACTTCATACGAGAGGGGATTGAACAGAGTGCCTGCAAATATTAAATCATCCTCTCTGAATCTTGCATTGTCAGCCTTCTCAAGAAGATCGCTGAAGGTTTTCTGGATATATGAAGAGCAATCTGAGAGTATCAGCTGACTTATAAAGATACGGGGAGCACTCTTTTCGCCCGGCAATTCAAAATGCCTGGCAAAAAGGTGCTTGTCTTTGAATATGTATTCCCCGCTGGGAACATAGCCGTTTTTAATAAACTGTTTTGCCAGGACATCGATGTTTATCGCGGGAAAATCAAGCGTTCTGAAGGCAATGTGATCATTTACAACTTTCTCTCCCTCTTCTGAAAACAGGTCGTGGATTCTTCCGGCTGACGGATTCTGGGTGATGTAATCAACCCAGAGACGGTTCAGGATATATTCAAGGTTCATCTGTATGAGGATTTAGATATCTTAAACAAGTGTGAATAACACATTAGTCCTTTAATTTGTTCAGAATCTCAGGGCCGGGCTTTCCTGCGAACTATCTTCTTAATTATGCGAACGACAGATCCGTCAGAGGTAACTCCCTCAACCACTGCCGTGTATGTTGTTGAGGCATCAGCAGTGTAAAAATCAAATGAGGCTTCGCCGGCATCCGATACGGTGACGTTCGGATTCCAGTAAATGGTTGTTCGAAGATCAGGCTGACCGTTGTTCCTCAGTTCCGGCGTATCATATCTCGGTGAGTAAAACTCTGCCGGCTGCTGATATCCCAATGGTGAGACCTTCTTTATGTTGTACTTCGGTGTTTCTTTGAATTCGAAGTGTCCTTTTTTTGTTGTGATGACCACGGCTCCCCCTGAGCCGTAACCACCCAGAATGGTGGCAGCAGTACCCTTAAGGATGCCTATTCTTTCAATATTGGTCGGGTCAAGGGCATCAATGTCATATTCATGGATAATAATGTCATCGATGATGAGAACCGCGTAGTTTGTGCCGTTCAGTCCGTAACTCATTCTTTCTATGACAACCTTCCCGTTCTCGATCCGGGTGAACGGTATATGTATGAAGATATCTGATACAACTGCCGGATGCAGCTCCTCTATCTGTTCAGATGTTAAAAGAGTAGCCGATGAACTGCCCTTGGGCATGTAGTATGAAAAGTTATAACTTTTCTTTTCCGGGGCCTGCCCCTTGATGACAACCTCTTCTATGTCGATTGTGCGCATGCCATTTTCGAATGTATACTTTGCATCAGCCCTGGCAACATAGCCGGCCATTTGTAATGATTCCTTTGCCTGCGCCTTTTCGTGTGAGACCCGCTGGGGCAGTCCTGAAGCCTGTGCGAATCTGTCTTCGTCAACAAGCAATTCGATGTAATCCTTGCCCTTTTCGTTAAGTGCCTGTACTATAAATTCAGTGCTGTCAGGAAACTCAATTTTGTTGAAAACAAAAGTTCCTGTACTATCTGCAACAGTCTCATCAAAATAACCTGCATCCCATGAGAAGATTGTCACTTTTCCATTCACAACAGGCTTGTCACCTAAAAGGCGCTTCACCCTTCCGCTGATCTCCATTCCGCCGGCTACCGGGGATTCCGGGCTGGTGTAATTCCCCCTGATCACCTCGGGTATGTCATAACGCCTCCACCCGTTTGTAAGCATCAGCAGATCAAGCGCCTGGTGCACTTCAGGGTTACTCTCCCTGAAATAATACCCCGGGTCATTGATATTGCCTTTCAGGTCTGATGTCAATAGAAGAGCCGACATAATAGTTGAGACGGTATCAGGTCTGACATCATTGTCATCGGTCACTGAAACGGATAATTTACCGCTGAGCGGGATCCCTTTGCTGTCGGTTATCCTCAAACCGGCATGAACAGGGTCACGGGAGTCATAATCCTGCCGGTCGGTGATCATTTCAGCATGCGCCTGGTCATCATTCAGGCAGAATACCATCCGCTCGCTCAGAGGATTGAGTTTTTCGTCAAACAGTATGATTTGCATTACCCCTGTAGGGAACAGATCAGAATTGAAGGCAATGCTCTCATAATTGTGGTCCCAGCTTTTTGCGTAATGAATCATTCCCCTTGTGTGCATCACGAGAAACAGCTTGCTCTGATCTCTTATATCCGGAGACTTGATCACTGAGACAAACAACTCGTTACCCTCATTTTCAACCTGAAGGGAATAAATTCCGTTTCGGGCTGCCGGAAGTTCAAACCGTTTTTCAATCCCGGCCTCATTCATGCATATGGCGTGGTATGTCAATCCTTCCTCAGGCAGGAGGTAGAAGAGACCCATGCCGTCATGCAGAGCAGTAATCTGTGCACATTCGTGTCCGGCGTTATCCAATATCTTTCCGGTGACATTATCCGGCAAACCATTGGAATTAAGTATCTTAAATGCCACTTTGCTGCTCACTCCGGTCATCAGATAACCTCCTTCCGGATAGAAGGAGACATCATAATCATTTGCGGGAAAAGGCACGGCGACAAATTCACTGTGATTTCTGGTTTCAAGGTAGAGCACTCTTTTTCTGCTCTGTTCCGGAAGTCTGAAGTTAAAATATGATACTGTATCAGATGCCGCCTGCACTTCTGCCAGGGGCTGGTCGTTTATCCTCATCTTCAGTTCTTCGGGCTTTATCTTTCTTTGCGCCCTGATATCCCTGAAAGTCACCTCTGCCGTAATTCTGCCTCCTGCGCCAAACCTGAAGTTCACCCCTGAAATCATAGTGGCTGACAGAGGGCTCACTATATTTATCCTTTTCTTAAAAAAGGACTCTCCGCCTGTATTGAGCATATTTTCGGTGTAGGCACACAGGGTGTATGAACCCCTGGAAACTCTTTCATTCAACGGGAAATGCCCGCTGTAAACTCCGTCGGTTTGCCTTATCTTAATCCTGCTTATTACCGAATCTGCCGGGTTTATAAGCTCCGCAATCACATACTGGTCCTTGAGGGGTTTATGGAGAACAGCATCGACCACATATGCACTGAACCAGATCTCCTCTCCGCAAAGGTAAACAGTCTTGTCAGTCTGGATATAAATCTTTTCCTGAGGGAAGAGCAGAACCTGTTCCACAATATTCCTGACAACAGAATCCTTCGTTGGGAGTGGATTTATTTGAGTCCACCCTGGTTCAGAGAACAGGAAGAATAAAACTGGGAGAAAAGTTGATTTTCTTATTAAAGAATTAAAATGCACGTTCATTGATTATTATCCGGGAACCGGTTTTGTACCGCTAAGGAACTAAATTAATCGTAAATAGTGACAGGAATTCTTATCCCACGACGCATCAGACATCGTTCTTCTTCTTTAAGTCTTTATGGTAAGTGAAGATCAGAGATTTACAAATGTCTGATCATTACCTGCTGTCTTCTCTGTTTTGCAGATAATCAATAAGTATATTAAGATTTGTTCTTAATTCAACTAACTGTTCCATTGTCAGGGCTCCGTCTTTAAGTTTGTCGACAAGCAGCCCGGGAATTGATGAAGCCACCAGCTTCATCTTCTTCCCTTTATCTGTAAGAGTAATCAACACTTTTCTTTCATCTTCACCTGAACGATTCCTTGAGATGATTCCCAGAGACTCCATCCGTTTCAGAAGAGGGGTTACGGTATTGGTTTTAAGTACCAGCTTATCCGTTATGTCATTAACCGTAATGCCATCGTTTTCCCATAGCACCATAAGCACCAGATACTGCGGATAAGTTATCCGCAGTTTATCAAGATATGGCTGGTATTCACGGATTATCAATCTCGAAGCCGCATACACCGGAAAGCAAAGCTGATTGCTTAGTCGTAGCTGTTCATGTTTCATCTTGCGTATGCTATAACCAATAATAAAAAGGTATTATGATTCATTTAGTGTAATATCTTGCTCAGGTAGCGGTCTATCACTTCGGGTTTCGTTGCCGGAGAAAAACGCTTAAGAGGCTTGCCATTCCTATCAACCAGGAACTTTGTGAAATTCCACTTTATTTTACTGCCGAAAAGGCCTCTTAATTCTTTCTTCAGGTACTTATAGATAGGATGGGCTGTGTCTCCGTTGACATCTATCTTCGAAAACATCGGGAAAGTTACGCCATAGTTTATAAGACAGCCTTCTGCAATAGATTTTTCATCACCCGGTTCCTGATTTGCGAACTGATTGCATGGGAAACCAAGTATTACAAATCCCTTATCACTGTACTTCTGATACAACGCTTCCAATCCCTCAAACTGCGGGGTTAGCCCGCATTTGCTTGCTGTATTTACTATTAAAACGGACTTCCCCTGAAAGGTATCCATACCAATTTCTTTTCCCTGAAGAGTCTTTGCCTTGAAGCTATAGAAAACTGAATTCATAAATTTTTATTTATCGCTACAGACAATATCGCCTGCGACACAAAAGTACGAAATTTTCTTTATATCGCAAGCGATATAAATATTTTTCTGTACAAATACAGTTTTCGTGGTTGTACAATTAGTCATCCGGGCTGCGAACCTGGACAACAGGCCTTTTGGATTTTGGTACAGGAGGCAGAATGGAGTGATGAGCTACTGCAAGCCGTGCAACATCATATCTATCTTATCGAACAACTCACCAACTCCGAGCGCCGCCCAGAGAATAAAGATTCCCAGGAGGATTTTTACCACAACGGGAATGGAGAAGCCTATCCGTTTCCTTAAGATTGGATTTGCCGGCAAAAAGTAAATTAAAGAAAGAAGCATTATAAATATGCCGAATCCGGTATCGTTCCCCCAGAATGTATTTATAGCCCCGATGGCAAAGAAAATTGCACCGAAAATCCAGCTGATAATGTTCCAATAGATTGACCTGTTGACCATGATTGTTTCTCCTCTTTTTAAGCTAACTTGTTCATAAGAATTATTTACTGCCCCGATTTTTTGTTTCCAAATGGTTTGTTGATATAGATTCAATTATTTATGAGTGTTAAAGTACTTTGAATTGCAAAGTAAATAAGAATACTTTGAATAACAAAGTAAAGTTTGAAATATTTTTAATGCAGGCCGTTCTACACCCTTAGCGAGCCACGGAATGCCCTGCTGCTGTAGTAGGAGGGTGCGCTGTTGTGATACACGAAGACATTGCCGTAACGGCGGTCAGCAAAGAGTGCGCCCCCGGATTTTTCAGTATTTTGAGCAATTCCTCAAGCTGCACCTGTGACAATTCCTTTATTGTTGCGCCGTCTGACATGGTTGTTATGGTAAGAGCACAGGCAGTTTATTTCTTATCTAACAATGAATCCTGTTCTGTGTTCAGGCTATAAAACGATTTATTATCGCGCATGCATCTTTCAGATCATGACTTTCAGCGAACCGTGGATACTTCGGGAAGAGGTCATTACTGATGACTTTATCAGCTCTGTATCTGATGATTTATATGTTGAAACTGGCTATCCCCTCTTCATCGAAGTTGCAGTTGATCCATTCCCCGTCTAGCTCGGCGCCGCATTTCCTATAGAAGGCTATAGCCGGCTCATTCCATTCGAGCACCTGCCACCTCACCCGTTTGCATCTCTCTGCCCTGGCCACCTCAAACACCTTTCTCAGGAGTGCAGAGCCTATCCTGTGCTGTCTGAAGGGTTCCTTGACGTAGATGTCTTCAAGGTAGAGCGACTTGCCCACCCAGGTGAAATAGGCCAAGAAATAAAGGGCCATGCCTGCAATCTCGCCTGTTTCGGTCTCAGCAACAAAGCATCTGAACAGATCCTTCTCCTGTTTCATCTGTTCAACGGTGTTGGTTACTTTATCAGGGGCTCTCTCGTATTCGGCGAGTTCCTTTATGAGTGATAATATGGCAGGGAAATCATCCTCTGTGCCCTGTCTGATACTAATTTCCATTATCCTGATTATCTTTTATGTGATGGTGCGGTCATCAATGCTGACCGGTATAGTAGAGTCCGGACTCGGGACCCAGCGGCAGTCCGGTTACTATCCATCCAATCAGCATGAGGGTCCACACTAAGAAGAATACCAGTGAGTATGGAAGCATCGTCCCTATCAGGGTTCCCAGCCCCGATTTGGAATCGTACTTCTGATAATAGACAATGATCAGTGCAAAGAAACTCATCATCGGCGATATCACATTCGTCACACTGTCGCCAATCCTGAAGACTGCCTGTGACAGCTCCGGCGAATAGCCCAGCAGCATGAACATCGGGATGAATACCGGCCCCATGATGGCCCACTTGGCGGAGGCGCTGCCCATGAACATGTTGATGAAACCCGACAGGATAATGAATAACACCACCAGCGGG
>JALOMM010000136.1 GCA_025455535.1 Bacteroidales bacterium
GAAATGTCCCTTCCGCAATGTCCTGCTTATCATAAGCATGGCATTGGGACCCGGAGGTGCCGACACACCCAGCCCGAGTACAAGACCTTTAAAGAATAAGATGATCGCCGGCAACATTTTCAAATAATGGTATAGCCCGCAAATATAATAAATTCAATAATTTTACAAGCCTGAATGGAAAAATCAAAAGAACCGCTTTATGCCTCAGTGCTGATCCTTCTGGCTTTTGTCTGGGGGTCGTCATATATACTTATGAGGGAGGGGCTGAAGTCATTCACTCCGCTACAGGTGGCTGGGTTAAGGATAGTAATTACATGGATCTGCTTTCTCCCCTTCTCGCTGCGAAACCTTAAATATCTAACCCGCAGGAATATCAGAAGTTTCCTGCTCATAAGCCTGGCAGGCAACTTCTTCCCGGCTTTTCTCTTCCCCCTTGCCCAGACACGTATCGAGAGCTCACTGGCGGGAATGCTCAATTCCCTTTCACCTGTCTTTACGCTTATTGTAGGACTGTTCTTCTATTCGCGCACGATAAAACCATTGCAGGCAGCAGGTGTGGCGCTCGGCCTCCTGGGAGCACTCGGGCTTCTTTACCGGGGCGGACTGGCATTCAACTATTACGGGCTGTTCATTGTCCTCGCAACCATGCTCTATGGCATTAGCGCGAACGAGATAGGAACCGTAAAAGGGCTGAGCGGCTTTGGCATTATGTCGCTGGCGTACTTCTTTATAGGTCCTTTTGCGGGAACATTTTTGTTGTTCTCAAACCTGGAGCAATCATTTGCCACGCCGGGATGGCAGTATGGCTTCGCATGCATTCTTCTGCTCTCGGTGGCCGGTACATTTGTGGCCAACAGCTTATATTCCTGGCTGATAATACGCAAGTTGTCTCAACCGGATGGGGCATATTCATTAACGAAACCATAAGACCGGTGATGATCGTCTCAATCTCAGTAATACTGGCAGGGGTCTACCTCATCACCAGGAGAAGAGAAAAAGTGTTAAAAAGAAACGGATTACAGGTCCCGGATGCAACCTGACATTAAATCTTTTGTCTTTGATCATAACTGACACAGAATTGAGCCAGACTGATCTGAATATTCATGAGGCCCTCATAGATGAGTGCCGCAGGGGAAACCGGAAAGCCCAGTTCAGGCTCTATGAACTCTATTCCAGAGCCATGTACAACGCTGCATACAGAATACTGAACAACAGGGAGGAAGCTGAAGACATGCTGCAGGAAGCGTTCACAGAGTGCTTCAGGAACATAAGCTCATTCAGGTCAGACTCAACATTCGGCGCATGGCTCAAGAAAATAGTGGTCAACAGGTGTATCAACAGACTGCGAAAACGTGAGACTGAACTGGTGTATATCGATGACTACATGCCTGTTGAACATGCCATGGAGGAGGAGCCGGCAACATCATGGCCGGAGGCATCCGTAATATCAAAAGCTGTTGAACAGCTTCCTGACGGATACCGGGCAGTATTCAGCCTGTATCTCCTTGAAGGGTATGACCACTCAGAGATATCACAGATAATGAACATATCGGAATCGACATCCAAGACCCAGTACCTGAGGGCAAAGGAAAAACTGAAACAGATTCTCTTAACAACCCGGAGAAATGGATAAACTTGAGAAGCATATTATCAGTGTCAGGGAGAACATGGATATCCATGATCCCGATCCCGGCCTGTGGAGCAGAATAGAAAATGATCTCCCCGGAAGAGAGCGTCACCTGCGGACATTCATGTGGAGGGCTGCAGCTGTGATCATCGTGGTCGGTACCGCACTGACATTGACAGTCAGATCATTTGACTCTTCAGGACTGAAGAACAATCCTGAGATGAAACTGGTGAGGGAGACAGACATGTACTATAATAACCTCATCCGCTCCCTCTACGAGGAGGCCGAGCCAATGCTCACTTCAAACCCCGATGTAAGAAGCGAACTGACTATCGGGATGAATGAACTCGACAGCCTTTCAAAGCAGATACGTGATGATCTGCACGACAAGGTTGCAAACAGGGAAGTAATAGAGGCGCTGATACACAACTACAGGTTGCGCATTGAGCTCCTTGAAGATATGCTTGCCGTCATGAAGGAAGCGGAAGAATCGAACATTAAAAAAGAGAGCTATGAATTGTAAGGCATATATCATTTCTGCCTCCCTCCTTCTCTGGAGCATGGCAGCAACCGGACAGGAGGTCACCGACAGCAAAACCCTCAGAAAGTCATTCAGCACTGAGGGGGATGTAACTATAGATGTGACAAACAAGTATGGCAACATTCATATCAGCCACTCAAAGAGTGACTCTGTCACAATCAGGGTTGAAGTGGAGGCCTCATCAGACAATGAAAGCAAACTGAAAGGGATGATGTCAGGTGTTGACGTAAGTATATCAAAGTCGGAGAACACTGTTATTGCCACTACTGAAGTCGGAAAGAGTGTCAATTCATTCCTGGAGAGCTTCAAGGGACTTACCAGGAGCTTCATCAACTATGACACAAGGCTGCAGATAAACTATTTCATCGAATGTCCCGCACGTGCGGTCCTCAGAATAGAAAACAGCTACGGTGATGTTTATATAACCGACCGTATCCCCGAACTGAGCCTCACTCTGGCAAACGGTTCCCTCGATGCCGGTGTAATAGATAACGTCAAGCAGATGACTCTTACTTTCTGCAAGGCTGAGATCAAAACTGTAAGGAAGGGTCAGATAACCCTCAATTACGGCGAGATGAAGTGTGACAGCGCGGGCGACATATCACTTGTTGCAAGGGCCTCGAAGGCAAGGATTGAATGGGCAGGGACCATAGACCTCGATTCGAAGCGAGACGATATAACTATTGAGGAGGCCGGAATTATAAGGGGGTCAAGCTATTTCAGCGATATAAAGATCTCTTCACTGAAAAAGGAGGCCGGACTGGCAGCCAAGTACGGCAATTTTTCAGTGAACAGCCTTGATGCAGGCTTCAGTCTCATCGATCTCAACACCTCATATACTGATGTTGATTTCTATGTCGAGGCGAAATCCTCATATGATCTTGAGATCAGGCATACAAATGCATTTGTATCGTTGCCTGGCATAAATCCTGAACCCGAGCGAACCACTGTTAATGCCGAGAGCAAGATATACCTTACCTCCGGCAAGTACGGAAATTCGCCTGAAAACTCCCGTATCAGGATCGAGGCAACACGTGGGGAGATAAGAATTGTACAAAAATAATCGGCGCGCGATGCAACCTGAAAGCTCTGATGCTGTCTTTTATCACAGAATAAAACACGCAATATGCATAGAATAATACTCTCTGTTTTCGTTTTACTGATGCTCACGGCGATGCCGGCTGCAGCACAGGCAGAAAACCGGCAGGCCGGGATGAGGTTCGGATATACCTACGGATTATATTACCAGGTGACCGCCCCGGCGGGCAACTCGGAGGTGGGGGCCCTCATGATGGCCTCGTTCAGAAAAGGGGGCTTTCAGGCCACCGGACTAAGGATTACCTATGAATATGCCCTCGGGTCACTCTCTCCTGATTTCAAACTGGTATGGGGATACGGCGGACACGTCGGCTTCATGGTCACTGACAACGTCACCAGCATGGGAGAAGATTATTACTTCCCAGACGAGAGGTTCCTTCCGCTTATAGGTGCTGACGGATATGCGGGTATTGAGTATACCATCCCCCCAATACCTGTGACCCTGACACTCAGTTACAAACCCTTCGTCGAGATGATTACACCTGCTTTCTTCAGGTTTGTCCCTTATGATTTCGGATTCTCAGTAGCTTATACCTTTTAATAAACTGTAAAACAAACATATATGAAAAAGATCTTTTTAATGGCGGCAGTCGTTGCATCGGTCAGCGGCATTGTCTTTTCCCAGGAAGTGACAGATGAACCAAAGAAACCGCGCCAGATGATGACCCTCACCGGTCCGGAACATACCGGAGGCGGTTACGGAGCTTTCACAGCAGGTTATTCAGTCATACAGGAAAGACATGCGTATGAGTTCGGCTTCCGCGGCATGTGGGTGATCAACCACTCAATTGCAATGGGATTTGGCGGTACGGGATTTGCCAACCAGGCCATGTACAACTCGGGTACCGGTTCTGATAATTTCCTCACCGGCGGTTACGGAGGATTTATCATTGAGCCTATTGTTGCTCCGATGTATCCTGTTCACATTGCCTTTCCGATCCTTATAGGGGGAGGCGGGATATCTTATGTGGAGACCGACTGGGATGAATTTGACAATTTTGTCATGGCCACGGATTTCTTCATGCTTATCCAGCCCGGGGCAGAGATTGAGCTCAATGTCACAAGGTTCTTCAGGATAGGCATGGGAGCCTCTTACAGATTCCCGACTGATTTCAATGCGACGGCCAGTGAGACGCCGGAGCTGAGTCCTCAGGATCTTAAAGGGTTCTCTTACTCGCTCTCCTTTAAGTTCGGGAGGTTCTGAAAAAGAAGAGGCGCACGGTGGCGCCTCTTTCGTTTTATGACAGATCTATCTCATTGCCCTGCCGGTCGAAGAAACCGTACTGCAGGAAATGGTATGAAGGTATTGCCTGTACCTTGATCTTTACACCGTGTTTCTTATTGACCTTGCCTATCTCGCTGAAGAAACCCTGATCGAGCCAGGCTGCAACAAACGGATGGGTACGCAGCAGAAACTTGCGGGTCTTTACTTTTTCCACTATGGTGACCAGCGTACGCTCAATCTCGTCAGTGATGAGTATTGCAGACGCGGTTTTACCCTCTCCCCGGCACACAGGGCATGTCTCGTCAGTGCTGATTGACATCTCGGGCCTCACCCTCTGACGTGTTATCTGTAACAGTCCGAACTTACTCAGGGGAAGGATGTTATGCTTCGCCCGGTCTTCACTCATCAGCTCCTTCATCTTGTCAAAGAGAGCCTGGCGGTTCTCATTTGACTGCATATCGATGAAGTCAATAACGATTATCCCCCCCATATCGCGCAGACGAAGCTGCCTTGATATCTCCCGTGCTGCCTCAAGGTTCACCGCAAGGGCATTTGCCTCCTGGTCATTGCCTGATTTTGACCTGTTGCCGCTGTTGACGTCGATGACGTGCAGAGCCTCTGTATGTTCTATGATAAGGTATGAGCCGCCCTTGAACGAAATGGTGCGGCCAAAGAGCCCCTTGATCTGCCTGCTCACCCCAAAGTGATCGAAGATCGGGAACTGCTCTTTATATACCTTTACTATCTTCTCTTTTTCAGGGGCTATCTCCCTGATATAGCTTCTTATCTCGGCAGCAATCACCTCGTCATCAACGATGATGTTGCTGAAGTCGGTACTGAGAATATCCCTCAGGATGGTTGTGGTGCGGTTCATCTCGCCCAGCAGAAGCCGCGGCGACTTGACGTCCTTGCGAACCGCAAAGAGCGCCGTCTCCCACCTGTTGATAAGCTCTTTCAGCTCCCCGTCAAGGGCGGCAACCTTCTTTCCCTCGGCCACGGTACGGACTATCACACCGTAGTTCTTTGGCTTTATGCTCTGTATGAGCAGTTTGAGACGGTTGCGCTCATCATTGTTCTCTATCTTTGACGAGACAGAGACCTTGTCCGAGAATGGCATAAGCACCAGGTTCCGCCCTGCAATGCTTACTTCTGATGCCAGCCTCGGCCCCTTGGTTGAGATAGGTTCCTTGGTGATCTGCACTATCACTGTCTGACCAGATGTCAGAACATCCGTTATCTTACCCTCCTTGTCGATGTCTGGTTCAGGCTTGAACTTTGACACCGGCGGCAGCTTGCTCTTGTTCTGCGTTGCCAGAGTATAATATCGGTGGAGAGTCCTGAACTGGGCCCCCAGGTCAAGATAATGCAGGAAAGCATCCTTTTCAAATCCAACATTGACGAACGCCGCATTCAGACCAGGCATTATCTTCTTTACCTTTCCCAGGTAAATGTCACCTACTGAAAACTGGACGCTGCGTTTCTCTTTATTTAATTCAACAAGTTGCTTGTCATCAAGAAGAGCTATAGAAATCTCAGAATCACTTACAC
>JALOMM010000137.1 GCA_025455535.1 Bacteroidales bacterium
TGTGAACAATCTTTCTTTTTCCGGAGGGATGACAACCGGTCAGCCTGGCAGGCCGGAGACCTTTCTGCTGTCAGTCGACACCCTGTCTGCAACGTACGGGTCTGCCATGCTGGCAGCGAAATTCAGAATGAGCAATCCCTCCAGGCCCAATATCTACCTGTTGCTCATCGGTGATATCAACTTCAATGACCTGCGGAAGGTGTTCGGTACCGACTTTATCCGCAACCAGACAGGATCAGTAAGGGGCAACATTAAGATGTCGGGGGTTCTGCCTGACAGCCTCAGCCATCTTGTCGCCTCACTCCCATCGCTTGACCCTGAGGCATCCCTTACCTTCAGTGATTTCGGGGCCACATTTGCTGCATCAGGACTCCCCTTCACCAATGTGAACGGCTCTGTCGTCATCAATAAAGACCTGACCGCCAGCAACCTCAGCTTCACCCTCCTTGATCAGAACTTTCTTGTTAATGCCAGAATGGACAACATCACAGACTGGATTGCGGGTAATACAAGTCCGCTGATGATATCGGGAGAAGTATCAACCGACAGGTTCGTAACCGCATTCTTCACTGATAACAAGAGTGACAGTGCGGCAGCCGAAAAGAAGCCACTTAATATCTTTCCGCCCGACATAACACTGAAACTTAGAGTCAGGGCTGACAGTATCATCAGCAGAAACTTCAGGGCAGTCAACTTCACCAGTGTGCTGGACTATAAACCCTATATCATTACTTTCAGTGATGTAAGGGCAGAAGGGCTGGATGGGCTTCTGACAGGAGAGCTTATGATAGCCAGGCAGAATAACGGTACTCACATTTCAAGGTCACGGCTTGAGGTGACCGATATTGACCTGAATAAGACCTTCCTGACATTCAATAATTTCGGACAGAAATTCATTACCAGCGATAACCTGTTCGGCAGGCTGACAGGAGATGTAACCCTTATGGCTCCGCTCGGCAGTAACTTCAGAATTGAAACTCCGTCGCTTGTGGCAGAGGCACACTTATCGATAACGAAAGGACGGCTTGTCAGCTTTGCCCCTGCTGAGAGCCTCTCCAAATTCCTTGACCTCGATGAACTCAGGGATATTGGTTTTTCAAAGATGGAGAATGATATCTTCATCAGGAACAGAACGGTTTCAGTGCCTAAAATGCTGATCAACTCGTCAGCAGGAAACTTCACGATATACGGCACACACAGCTTTGACGGAGAGTATATTTACCATATCAGGGTATTGCTCTCGGAGGTAATGAGCAGGGAAGCGAGGGAACGCAACCGTGATGTCAGTGCCTATGACCAGGTAAAGGTTGACGGCTCAGGCAAGGCGACCATCCCGCTCAGGATAGAATACATAAACGGAGAAACAAAAGTGGGATACGACTTCGGGCAGGCACAGGAAAACATCAAAGAGGACTTCGCCGAAGAAAAGCAGACACTGAAGGGGATACTCAATGAGGAATACGGATGGTACCAGGCTGACACAACAAAAAAGACAGTCTCTGACAGCAAGCCAAAATTTTCAATCACATGGGAAGAGGGAAAGGAGAAGCCTGCTGAGACAAATAGCACCGGGGAGGAGGTAAAGGAGAGCCCGGTCAAACTGTTCAGGAAAAAGAAATAGTCACTGATGAATATCTACCGTAAGAACCTTATATGGAAAGTGGTGCTGCTTGCCGGTGCTGTGCTTATCGGTCTAGGATCATTGATATATACCCGTGACCTGGTCTCAAAGCTCAAGGAGGAAGAGCGGAAAAAAGCGGAACTGTGGGCTGAGGCACAGAGAAGACTAGTGCGTTCTGAGGATTTTGAGTTTATCTTCCGCATAATTGAGGACAACAGCACTGTTCCCGTGATACTTATTGACTACCAGGACAATATAGTCTCACACCGGAATATTCCGGCAGGGATCGCAGAAGACACCACCGCCCTTGTCCGTGAGCTGAGACGGATGGAAAAGAGGAATGAACCTATACCTGTTGACCTGGGGAACGGCATCTTTCAGTACATATATTACCGCGAGAGCACTCTTCTTAGGCAGCTGAGGATCTATCCTTACGTTCAGCTCGGCGTCCTGCTCCTTTTCATAGCAGTGGCATACCTGGCCTTCAGCTCCTCATACATGGCAGAACAGAACCAGGTATGGGTGGGCCTTTCAAGGGAGACGGCACACCAGCTTGGCACCCCGGTCTCGTCACTCTCAGCATGGGCAGAGATCATCAGGGGCAGGTACCCGGGGACAGATATAGCGGAAGAACTTTCAACCGATGTCGAGAGACTGGGAAGGGTGGCCGAGCGGTTCTCCCTGATAGGGTCACGCCCCAAGCTGATACCTGATGATCTCTGCGCCCTGGTGGAGAAAACGACAGGGTATCTTCGAAAGCGTATTGCATCAACCGTAGATCTGAATGTAATAAATGAAACAACCGGATGCAGTACGGTACCTCACAGTCCTGTTCTTCTTGGGTGGGTCATCGAGAACCTGGTGAAGAACTCAGTCGATGCCATGATGGGAAGCGGTTCAATCGTCATAAGGCTGTCAGAGACTGACAAAGAGGCATTTATTGACGTTGAGGATACCGGAAGAGGGATACCGAGAAACCATTTCAACACCATCTTCAAGCCCGGGTATTCAACACGTGAACGGGGATGGGGGCTGGGGCTGTCTCTCTCAAAGAGAATTGTGGAAGAGTATCACAGGGGTAAAATATTCGTCAGACATTCTGAGCTGGGCCGTGGAAGCTGCATGAGAGTGGTACTGAAGAAGCGGAAATAAACCTACCCGACAGTGGGCATGAAAAGGAATGACATAGAAATAATGGCGCCGGCAGGATCGTGGGAATCGCTCACGGCAGCCTTGCAGGGGGGGGCCGACTCCGTTTACTTCGGAGTAGAACAGCTGAACATGCGTGCCCGCTCTTCAGGCAATTTCACGGTGGAGGAGCTTCATAAGATAGCAGCTCTCTGTTCTGAGCAGGGAGTGAAGAGCTATCTGACACTTAATGTCGTTCTTTATGACGATGAGACGGAGATCATGCGCCGTATAGTCTCCGAAGCCAGGAGGGCCGGCATAACCGCGGTGATCGCCACAGACCAGGCGGCTATTGCCGCTGCCGCCGAAGAGGGGATGGAGGTGCATCTCTCAACCCAGCTCAATATATCAAACAGCGGATCACTGAAGTTCTACTCCAGGTGGGCAGATGTGGTGGTTCTGTCGCGCGAACTCAACCTGCAGCAGGTCAGAAACATATATGAGAACATCATGCGCGATGATATCCGCGGACCCTCGGGTAATCATGTAAAAATAGAGATGTTTGTTCATGGCGCCCTCTGCATGGCTGTCTCAGGCAAGTGCTACCTGAGCCTTCATGAGCACAATGCCTCGGCTAACAGGGGCAACTGTTATCAGACGTGCCGCAAGGGATATATCGTCACCGATAAGGAGTCAGGCTACGAGCTGGAGATTGACAATGAATACATAATGTCGCCCAAAGACCTGTGTACAATCGGGTTCCTTGACCAGATCATAGGCGCAGGTGCCAGGGTCCTGAAGATAGAGGGGCGGGCGAGATCAGCCGAATATGTAAAAACTGTCACCGCATGTTATTCGGAAGCTGTTGAGGCCGTTGCCGACGGCACCTACGGGGAAGGGAAGGTCAGGGGATGGACAGAAAGACTTTCCGAAGTCTTCAACCGGGGCTTCTGGGACGGCTATTACCTGGGCCAGAAGCTGGGAGAATGGAGCACAACCTACGGCTCTGCTGCAACAAAAAGAAAAATATATCTCGGCAAGGTAACCAACTACTTCAGCAGGCTGAAGGTGGCTGAGATCAAACTTGAAACGGGCGACCTGAGCACAGGCGACACCATTCTCTTCACCGGGCCAACCACCGGTACGGTTGAGCTCACAGTGGAGGAGCTTAGAGATGAAGCCACAAATCAGGCTGAAAAGGCTGAAAAAGGTACTTTGTGTTCAGTGCACATTCCGGATCTGGTCAGGAGATCTGACAAGGTTTTCAAGTGGGTCGATGCCTCGTCGGTAAAGAGAGAGAGGATCATCTGAGGCTCGCGGCTGCCTCTCTTACCTTTGAGGTGTTAACTGAAATATCATCGGTGTCGGTATGAACATATATCACCTGGCCCCTTGCCCTCTTTGAGAGTCCGTAGTTGTATGACTTGTCGTAGTACTCCAGTGTAACCCTGATTGCCGCCGGAAAGTCTCCGCTTCGTACAGCATCAAGTGCCAGCTTTGTTTTATCGCCGCCGAGTCTCTTCGATATCTTCATTACAGAAGCGATGATCTGCTCCCCGGGAAAGGATGCATACTCCTGCACCAGCCTCGGGAGCCTGGTGTCGATGCTCATCATCAGTGCTATCACCGGGGCAGCCTGCATCCGGCCGAAGAAATTGTCAGGCATGAATACCGTTCCTATGTTTCTGCTTTCGTCTTCGAGCCATACCGGATCATCATGACGCTTTGCCCTCAGGTCATCAAAGAGCATATTGGCGAAGTGCTCCGAAGAGGGCTGGGGTGCCTGTCCAAGCGCGCCGAAGGCCGAACCCCTGTGTGACGCCAGTCCCTCCAGATCGGTAACCTGCTCGCCTGAAGACGACAGGCTCCTGAGTATATGTGTCTTACCGCTGCCGGTAAGTCCGCCCAGAATTATGTATTTTCTTTCCCTTCCAAGGTCATCAAGGATATGATTCCTGTAGGCCTTATAGCCTCCCCTGAGGAGAATGCAGTTTGTACCGCCAAGCGAGAAAAGCCACGCCATTGCTTCCGAGCGCATCCCTCCTCTCCAGCAGTACAGTTTCAAAGGGCCATTGCCTGTCAGGCTGAGAGCCTTCAACAGCTTTGCAGACATCTCCGGTGCTGCAAGGTCTATACCGCGCAAAACAGCCTTAAGGTTGCCCTCAGCCTTGTAAATTGTTCCGACCTCAGCCCTCTGTTTGTCGTCAAACAGAGGTATACTGACAGCATTGGGAATATGTCCGTAAGCATACTCTCCGGGTGATCTTACATCTATGACAGGTGCAGATATTTCCTGGCCAAGAAATTCACCGGGAGAGAGTCGATTTATCATGCCGGACATATTATTCCAGCTTAAGGTACTTTGCAAGGACACGCCTGAGATCCTCCACCGCTGCCGGTTTGACAAGAACCTCCCTCATACCGGTCTGCTTCGCCTTTTCATGCGTCTCAGGCAAAGTGTCGGCAGAGAGGGCTACGATAATTGCGTCCCTGTCAAAATCAAGCATCATTCGCGCTGCTTCAAAGCCATCAACCT
>JALOMM010000138.1 GCA_025455535.1 Bacteroidales bacterium
CATCCAGCCTCTCCCTTAGCCGGTCGGAGATCCTCTTGCGCCTGGTCTCCCTGTCAAAGAAAATCCCGGTGACAAGCGGGTTCTCAACAGGGAAAGGTTTATCGTCAACGGGGTGCTGCGTGTAATAATCTGCTATCTCTATAGCCCTCACCGCCCTCTTCACAGTGTCAACATCAGTCCTGTTATGAAGACTCTTATACTGTGACAGTATCTCCGTCAGCTCCTCAAGCGACCGGCCGGCCAGCAAGCTCCGCAACCTATCATTCACCGGTACCTGTATGAGCCTGTAGCCGCTGACGATACTGTCAACATACATCCCCGAGCCGCCGCAGACCACCGGAAAGCTTCCGCGGGCAGTCATCTCATCAAAGACCCTGAGAAAATCGCGCTGGTACTCATATACATTATACCTGTAACCGGCATCAACGATATCCACCATATGAACCGGTACCCTTCGGCCGTCAACAAGATAGTCTGACAAGTCCTTCCCGGTGCCGATATCCATTCCGCGATAAACCTGCCGCGAGTCGGCACTGATCACCTCTCCTCCAAGCCTAACCGCAACCAGCGCCGCAAGCCTGGTCTTTCCCGTCGCTGTCGGACCGGTGATTACCACAATATCGTGACCTGCTCTTGCCATGAGAAATTAAAGATAGCTGAAAAGAGGTCACTGTAACTCAATTTTACTTAATTTTGCGGGTTGTAAACGGCATACGGGTCATGGACTTAAGGTTTCTCTATCAGCGCACAAAACACTTTATCATCAGCCCGGTCAAGGCATGGGAGGTGGTACACCGAGAGAACAGGCCGATAAAGTATGTCAGAGGCAGTTACTTCATGCCGCTCATCATTCTTGTCTCGGTCAGTTCTCTGCTGGGGTCACTCTTCTTCATAAACAACACCCTTAAGCCGATGTACTCGGTGCTTACGGGGATCAACACTTTCCTTTTCCTTTATATCGGAGTCTATGCCTCCGCCTTCATTGTCAATGAGATAACCAGGGCTCTCGATCTGGGCCATGAGTTCCTCACAGCCTTCAAGCTTGTAGCCTATTCATTGGCTCCAATCTTCCTTTCACTTACAGTAAGCAGGCTCTTCGAATCACTCCTGTTCATCAATATCCTCGGACTCTATGGGTTATATATCTTCTGGACCGGAATGGAGAAGATGATCAATCCGCCCGAGCACAAGAAGCTCCCGATGCTGATTGCCACAGTCATTTCAATGATAATCATATTTGGTTTGCTTCAGATCTTGCTGTCACGGCTGACAGAGACTGTTTACTTTGCCCTTTTTGCCTGACAGCGGTGATGCGGACCGACACAAGCAATATCGTCATCAGGAACCGCAGGGCTTCACATGACTATGAGTTCCTTGAGAAGCTTATTGCCGGGATAAAGCTTACCGGGACAGAGATCAAATCAATACGGGCAGGCAAGGCTACCCTCACCGACTCATTCTGTGCATTCAGAGACGGAGAACTCTTCGTCACAGGCATGCATATTTCAGAATACTACTGGGGCAATATCAACAACCATGACCCGCTTGGTGAACGCAAGCTGCTGCTGACAAAGAAGGAGCTGCGCAAGTGGGAAAGAAAAGTCAGTGAGACAGGACTGACAATTATTGTTACAAAGATCTTCATCAATCAGCGAGGGCTGGCTAAAGCAGAGATAGCGCTCGCAAAGGGCAAGAGACAGTATGACAAACGGGAAAACCTTAAGAAAAAGGACCATGACCGTGAGATGGATCATCATCTCAAAGCCAGAAACAGGCAATAACCTGCTCCTTAGAAGTTCGGGCTGAGCAGGAACCTCGAATAGAACTGATCGATATATGCCACAGCCTCTTCTGCTGTATCGACAACCCTGAAAAGATTCATATCCTCGGCAGAGATGTTGTGCTCTTCATTCAGCATCACATCTGTGACCCAGTCAAACAGGCCTGACCAGTATTTCTCGCCGACAAGTACTATCGGGAAGCGCCCTATCTTTTTTGTCTGAATGAGAGTAATAGCCTCAAACAGCTCATCAAATGTGCCGAAGCCTCCCGGAAGAACAATGAATCCCTGGGCGTACTTCATGAACATGACCTTGCGCACGAAGAAATAATCGAATGTGATGATCTTGTCGCGGTCGATATAGGGATTGGGCTTCTGTTCGAAGGGGAGATCGATATTGATGCCTGCTGACTTACCGTTCCCTCTCTTGGCTCCCTTATTGGCAGCCTCCATGATACCCGGGCCGCCACCGGTTATCACACCGTATCCCTTCTGTACCAGCTGGAAGGCTATCTCCTCTGCAAGCTTATAATACTTGTTATTGAAGTGTGTCCGTGCGGAACCGAAAATTGCCACACTCGGACCTATCCTGGAAAGTTTCTCAAACCCTTCTACAAATTCGGCAATAATCTTGAATACCCGCCATGAATCCATCGTGTGTATCTCATTCCATGTCTTGGGTTCAAAGGCATCCTTTATCAGATCTGTAGTCTCATCCATAGGTTTAAGTTTGTCGTATTCAAATATAATCTTTTCTAGTGTTTCAGCTCGGGCTCAAGAAATTTCCCGGTATGATTATCTTTAATCCTTATCAGGTCCTCAGGTTTTCCTGCAAACATTATCTCTCCTCCTCCCCGGCCCCCCTCTCTTCCGAGATCGACTATATAATCGGCCATTTTAATCACGTCCATGTTATGTTCTATGACAATTACGGTATTGCCTCTTTCCACAAGCCGGTCAAGCACTTCGAGCAACACCCTGACGTCATCAAAATGGAGTCCGGTGGTTGGTTCGTCAAGTATATACAGTGTGCGGCCCGTGTCACGCCTGGCCAGCTCGGTAGCCAGCTTCACGCGCTGCGATTCTCCTCCCGACAGGGTTGTGGATGGCTGTCCAAGCCTGACATATCCGAGTCCCACATCATGCAGTGTCTTGATCTTATGATGTATTGACGGAATGCCTTTGAAAAACTCAACTGCGTCATCAATTGTCAGTTCGAGGACATCATTGACAGACCTCCCCTTGTATTTTACCTCCAGTGTCTCGCGGTTGTACCGTTTCCCTCCGCAATCAGGGCACATGACATACACATCGGGGAGAAAATTCATCTCGATGGTTTTTACCCCTGCCCCTTCACACCCCTCGCATCTGCCTCCGTGGGTGTTGAATGAAAAACGCCCGGCGCTGAATCCTCTGACCTTTGCATCGGGTGTCATGGCATAAAGATTACGGATATCTGTAAAGACCCCCGTGTATGTTGCAGGATTCGATCTTGGGGTGCGTCCTATGGGAGCCTGGTCGACCTCGATCACCTTGTCAATATTTTCTATCCCTGTTATCTCACCGTACGGGAGGGGTTTTCTTCCGGCACCGTGCAGTGTCCTTGCCAGCGCAGGATGAAGGGTATGGTTTATCAATGACGATTTTCCGCTCCCCGAGACACCGGTAATACATATGAATGTACCCAGGGGGAGGCTCATTGTGACCCCCTTCAGATTATTGCCAGTGGCACCGCTGATTGTCAGTGTACGGCCGTTGCCTTCCCTCCGCTTATGAGGAGCAGCAATCTGAAGGCGGCCATCGAGATACTTTGCCGTAAGGGTGTCGCTGCCGAGAATATGGGCCGGTGACCCTTCGGCCACCACGACACCGCCGTGAACGCCGGCGCCGGGCCCCATGTCAATGATGTGATCAGCACTGATGATCATCTCCCTGTCATGCTCTACCACTATCACCGAGTTGCCTGCGTCGCGCAGGTTGCGGAGTGCCGCAATCAGCCTGCGGTTATCACGCTGGTGTAACCCTATGCTGGGCTCATCGAGGATGTAAAGGACGTTGACAAGCTTTGACCCTATCTGTGTTGCCAGCCTGATACGCTGGCTCTCTCCTCCTGAAAGTGTCCTCGCACCTCTGTTCAGAGAAAGATAATCAAGCCCGACGTCAAGCAGAAAACCCAGCCTTGAACGTATCTCCTTAAGTATTTCCGAAGCTATTTTCTTCTGCCTGTCAGTCATCTCGCCGGAGGCGGAGTCAAGGAAGAGCTTCAGCTCAGCAAGGTCCATCGATGCCAGCTCTCCTATATTCCTGTTTGCGATGCGGAACCATAGTGCTTCCTTCTTCAGCCTGGTACCGTTACACTCAGGACATATACTGTACTGAATGTACTGCTCCTTTCCCCGGGTGCCGGACTTGCGTCCGTTCACCGCCTCCTGGTTGCCGACATAATTCACGACACCTTCAAAGGTCATGAAATAATTTGAGGTGACCCCCAGGGGGGTATTCGATAACTTGAGTACCTCGTCAGAACCAAAAAATATTTTGTTAAGCGCCTCGGCAGGGATCTCCTTTACAGGTGTGTCAATTGTGAAATCATATTTTTCTGCAAGGGCTTCTATCATCCAGAATATCCAGATATTGCGGTATTTCCCTACAGGCTCTATCCCTCCCTTGCGGATACTTAGTTCAGGGTCAGGCATCATGCGGGTTATATCGACCTCGGATATTTCTCCCAGCCCGTTGCAGTGAGGGCAGGCACCCTGCGGGGAGTTGAAAGAGAAGGTATGAGGGGCAGGCTCATTGTAGGAGATTCCGGTCACAGGACACATCAGGTGGCGACTGTAATACCGGTGTGAATTTTCATCTGCATCAAGCACCATCATCACACCGTCACCCTGATCAAGGGCCAGCCTGACAGCATCATGCAGCCTCTTCTCCGTGACATGACCAGCCTGAAACTTGTCAATAACAAGTTCGATGAAGTGCGACTTGTACCTGTCAAGCTTGAGCCCCGGAGTGATCTCCCTTATCTCTCCGTTAATGCGGGCATGAAGGAAACCCTTTCTCCTCAGCTGTTCGAACAGCTCCTTGTAATGACCCTTCCTTCCCTTGACAACCGGGGCCAGGATATAGACACGCTTGCTGTCATAGAGCGAAGCTATGAGGTCAAGAATCTGGTTATCAGTGTATCTGACCATCTTCTCGCCCGAGGCATATGAATAGGCATCACCCGCCCTCGCAAAAAGAAGCCGAAGGAAGTCATATATCTCGGTGATTGTGCCAACGGTCGACCTTGGGTTCTTGTTTGTTGTCTTCTGTTCGATAGAGATGACGGGGCTCAGTCCTGTAATCCTGTCAACATCCGGGCGCTCCATCCCTCCCAGGAACTGCCGGGCATACGCTGAAAGGGTCTCCATGTAGCGGCGCTGACCCTCGGCATAGATGGTGTCAAAGGCAAGAGATGACTTGCCACTTCCGCTGAGCCCGGTTATGACAACGAGCTCGTTA
>JALOMM010000139.1 GCA_025455535.1 Bacteroidales bacterium
AGACAGGGTGGAGCTGAGGGGGAAGTACGTGATCACCACATCGGGTCCGGAATTTTCCGGCGCTGCCAGGCAGGAGTTCAGGATGCAGTTCAGGATTGTTTTTTAGCAAGGGGCGAGGAGAATTTGCGATTTGCGATTTGCGACGTGCGAATTTGCGATTTGCGATGTGCGAATTGAGGAGAGCAAGGAGTGAGGGGCATGGAGCAATGCGTGCACCTTCAGACCTATTACAAATTGCCTACTGACTGTTGCCTACTGCCTTGAGACTAGTTCGTCTTGTACTTATACCGCACGGCACCCAGCTCCTCATTGGCCTTGACAATCTTTTGCTTCAGCCCCTCCTTGAAGCTTATTGTCTTCTGCATCTGGCAACCGGGATCCCGGGAGGCATCTGCACAATGGCGAGCAGTGCATCCAGACCATCCAGAGATGCCATGATGGGAACACCTATCACAGGAACAGGAGTCATGGCGGCA
The DNA here is from genome assembly GCA_025455535.1 of Bacteroidales bacterium. Taxonomy (GTDB): domain Bacteria; phylum Bacteroidota; class Bacteroidia; order Bacteroidales; family VadinHA17; genus SR-FBR-E99. The sequence continues at coordinate 477 of JALOMM010000139.1, forward strand.
ATGACACCCGGCAGATGTGCTGCCATACCGGCACCGGCAATGATCACCTTTATGCCCCTGCCGGCAGCTCCGCGTGCAAACTTCTCAACCTCAGCAGGTGTGCGGTGTGCAGAGAGAGCATTCATCTCAAAAGGGATCTCCATCCCCTCAAGTATCTCCGCTGCCTTTTCCATTACCCTGAGGTCCGAAGTACTTCCCATAATAATGCTTATCAGTGGTTTCATGTCTTCTTTTTTATAGTTATCCTTGATGCTGAGGCAAAAATAAACTTTAAATTTATAATTTCGCACCATCAACCAATCAGACGATGCAGGAGATAAAAGTTCTTGACAGGAAGTTCTCAGTATACCTCACTGAAGATGAGATACAGAGCCGCATCACGGCACTGGCAGAAAAGATCAATGACGATCTGAAAGGACGCGATGTTCTTTTCTTCGGAATACTTAACGGTGCATTTTTGTTTGCAGCTGATCTCTTCAGGCAGATAACACTTGACGCACAGATATCGTTCATCAAGCTTGCCTCATATGACGGCACGTCGAGCTCGGGGAAGATCAAGGAGCTGATAGGATGGAATGAAGACATCACCGGCAAGACGGTAGTGGTGCTTGAGGACATTGTAGACACGGGCAGCACCCTGGAGAGAATCATTGGAGAGCTGACGCTCAGGAAAGCCGTCGAGGTCAGGATATGCACACTGCTCTTCAAGCCGGAAGCTTATCTTAAAGACATACCTATTGATTACATAGGTTTTGAGATACCAAACAGCTTTGTGGTGGGATACGGGCTCGATTATGACGGTTACGGCCGTAATCTGAATGCAATTTATAAACTCATAAAGTAATTTTAACATGATCAATGTTCTTATGTTCGGTCCTCCCGGCTCCGGGAAGGGGACGCAGTCAGTGACCCTTGGAGAGAAGTATAACCTGCTGCATCTTTCAACAGGTGATATGCTCAGGGCTGAGCTTGCCGCCAATACCGACCTTGGGAGGAAGATGGCTGCCATCATGGCAGCAGGTGAACTGGTGCCTGATGAGGTGGTGATAGATATGATAGCACACAAGATCGACGCCACCACCGGCAAGGCTGGATTCATCTTTGACGGCTTCCCCCGGACGGTGCAGCAGGCAGAGGCACTTCAGTCTATGCTTGAGGCACGCAGCATGAAGATTGACATGATGCTTGTCCTCGAGGTAGGTGACGCTGAGCTGGCTGAACGTATGAAGAAAAGAGCTCTCATATCGGGAAGGGCTGATGATGCTGATGAGGCGGTGATCAATAACCGTATTGATGTTTACCGCGCAAAAACGGAGCCTGTGATTGAATATGGACGCAGGGCAGGGGTATGCCATCAGGTTGACGGTGTCGGATCAATTGAAGAGATTTTCGGCAGGCTCTGCAAGGCAGAGACAAACTTCGTCGACTACGTAAAGATATTCGGACGCTCAGGGAAGGGGGGCGCGGGCTCTACGCACCTGCACCGCGACAAGCTGAATTCCAAGGGAGGCCCTGACGGTGGTGACGGAGGAAGGGGAGGCAACGTATACCTTAAAGGTGATGCCCAGCTCTGGACACTGCTCCATCTGAAATACAGAAAACACATATTCGCAGGTGACGGCGGTGTGGGCTCAGCAAACAACAAGACAGGAGCCGACGGAGAAGATGTCACGATCGAAGTGCCACTGGGCACTGTCGCCAGGGACGCTGAGACCAACGCGATGCTTTTTGAAATAACGAGCGACGGAGAGAGGAAGATACTGGTCAAGGGCGGTCGCGGCGGGCTTGGCAACACCCACTTCAAATCAGCAACATTCCAGACACCGCGCTTTGCCCAGCCTGGCGAGCCCTCCGTTGAAGGATGGTTTATCCTGGAATTAAAGGTCCTTGCCGATGTCGGGCTGGTAGGATTTCCGAATGCGGGCAAATCGACGTTGCTGTCGGTCGTGAGCGCTGCCAAACCCAGGATTGACAACTATCCTTTCACAACCCTTACCCCTAACCTTGGGATTGTAAGCTATCGTGATGACAGGTCATTCGTCATGGCTGACATCCCCGGAATAATTGAGGGGGCGGCTGAGGGCAAGGGGCTGGGACACAGGTTTCTCAGACACATTGAGAGAAACTCCGCACTTCTCTTTATGATCCCCGCCGACGCCGGCGACATAAAAAAGGAATACCAGATACTCATCGAGGAACTAAGGAAATACAATCCCGAACTTCTCGATAAGAACAGGGTCATGGCAATAACAAAAAGCGACCTGCTTGATGAGGAGCTGACAGATGCCATCAGGCCATTACTGCCTGATGACCTGCCGGTAGTCTTTATCTCATCGATAGCAGGAACAGGCATCACTGCACTGAAAGATCTCCTCTGGAGGGCAATAACCGGATAGCAATGAATGAGATTGACCATAACCTGTTCCTCTTTCTGAATTCCATTCACTCTCCCTTCTTTGATGTGGTAATGCGCACGGTAAGCCTGAAGACTGTCTGGATACCATTGTATCTGTTCATTGTCTATCTGCTGGCAATAAGGTATAAGAAAAGGGTGTGGCTGGTCCTGGTGTTCGCTGCATTGCTCGTTACCTTAACCGACCAGGCCACGAATATTATTAAGGACTATTTTGAGCGCCTCCGGCCCTGCCATGAACCCTCCCTTGCCGGGCTGGTTCATACTGTGGGCGGCAGGTGCGGCGGGATGTACGGATTTGTTTCCGCCCATGCTGCCAATACTTTCGGCATCGCCTCATTCACAGCACCTTTGATAAGAAAGAAGTGGTATTCATGGGCTATCTTCATATGGGCATGTATTGTCTCCTATTCCAGGACATACCTGGGAGTACATTATCCCGGCGATATTCTTGGCGGAGCCATTCTTGGTTTTGCAGCAGGAACAGCTTTTGCATACGCCTTTGTAAAAACTGATACAATGGTTGAATCATGGACGCAATAAAGTCGCTGTGGGTATGGGTCTCCAGCCTCATCTTCGTGATGATCGGATTCCCGGTGGCAGTGCTGCTGTGGCTTCTGTCGCTGCTGTTTGACAGGCGCAGGCTGATGAACAACAGGTGGATGGTCATCCAGGGAATTATCCTTACAAAGATGAACTTCTTCTGGAAGGTCATTGTCGAGGGAAAGGAGAAGATAGATCAGAAACAGGCTTACGTAATTGTTCCGAACCATCAGTCAATGCTTGACATAGTAATCTTCAACATGCTGCATCACAGGCTCCGGTGGATCTCCAAGATCGAGGTATTCAAGATACCTGTCCTGGGGTGGGAGATGAGAATGGTGAAGTATATTGAGCTTGAGAGAGGCAACAAGCACAGTGTCGTAAGGATGATGGAGAAGTGCATCAGCTCATTGCGTGAAGGTATATCCATCGTTATCTTTCCCGAAGGGACGAGGTCTCTCACGGGAGCCATCGGCAAGTTCAAGACCGGCGCCTTCCAGCTGGCAATAAAGACAGACAAGCCTCTGCTCCCTGTTCTTATAGACGGCACCGGAGATGTACTTCCAAAGAACGGTCTCACATTCAGGATCGATAAAGTTATCAGGATAAAGGTACTGGATCCTATATTCCCCGGTCAGTTTGGCACAGGTGACCCTGAGGAGCTTGCATCCAGGGTAAACTCACTCATGAGAGAGGCAATGGATGAGTTGCGAAGCAGTCCTGACTATCAGAAATAACCCTTCCTTAATCACTGTAACTGTCTGACCGGGTGAAAATTCACCATGGTTGTTGATAAATCGGCACTGCGAGCCTCTCCTAAATCTTTATATTTGCCCAAAATTTGGTATAATGTCAGGAACCTATTCCGAAGAGAACATCAGAACCCTTGAGTGGAAGGAGCATATCAGGCTGAGGCCCGGTATGTACATCGGCAAGCTGGGTGACGGCTCCTCTCTTGATGATGGCATTTACGTCCTGCTGAAGGAGGTGATGGATAACGCGGTTGATGAGTATATGATGGGTTACGGCCGCAAGATTGACGTGAGCATTAACGGGAGGGAGGTAAGAGTCCGCGACTTCGGACGAGGCATACCTCTCGGTAAGGTGCTTGACGCTACCTCCAAAATGAATACGGGGGCAAAGTATGATTCCAAGGCATTCAAGAAATCTGTTGGGCTTAACGGCGTGGGTATCAAAGCCGTAAACGCACTTTCATCATCCTTCATATTAAAATCATTTCGTGAGGGGCAGGTAAAGGAGATTGAGTTCCATGCCGGTGAGGTTGTCAGGGATGAGCCGCTGAAAGGAGCCAAAGAGGATAACGGCACTGAGGTGACCTTCATCCCTGACGAGACTATGTTCGGTAATTACCATTACATCTCTGAGTACGTTGAGAGCATGCTGAAGAACTACTCCTACCTCAATGCAGGGATGGTGATCAACTTCAACGGAAACAGAATCATCTCCAAAAACGGCCTGGTAGACCTGCTGAATGACAACATGAACCGTGAGGGACTCTACCCGATAATACATCTTAAGGGAGAGGATATTGAGATAGCTGTTACACACGGGTTTCAGTACGGAGAGGACTATTACAGTTTTGTGAACGGTCAGCATACCTCTCAGGGGGGCACACACCTGACAGCCTTTCGCGAGGCAATAGTAAAGACAATAAGGGAGTTCTATAAAAAGGATTTTGATCCATCCGACATCCGGTCATCTGTCATCGCAGCAGTGTCGGTCAAGATTGAGGAACCAATCTTTGAGTCGCAGACAAAAACAAAGCTGGGATCGAAGGATATGGGCCCTGAAGGCCCTTCGGTCCGAAACTTTATTGTCGAATTTGTACGGAAGAACCTTGACGATTTTCTTCATAAAAATGGCGAAACGGCACGCATCCTGCTGAAGAAAATACAGGAATCGGAGAAGGAGCGGAAAGCGATCAGCTCCATCCAGAAGCTGGCACGTGACAGGGCAAAGAAGGTCAGTCTTCACAACCGCAAGCTGCGCGACTGCCGTATACATTACAACTCGAACGATGAGCGGCGCCTGGAATCGACCATCTTCATTACCGAAGGTGACTCGGCAAGCGGTTCAATAACCAAATCGCGCGATGTGGAGACACAGGCAGTCTTCAGCCTGAGAGGGAAGCCCCTTAACAGCTACGGCCTCACGAAGAAGATAGTTTATGAAAACGAGGAGTTTAACCTGCTTCAGGCAGCCCTGAATATAGAGGAGTCTGTGGAAGACCTTCGTTATAACAATGTCGTTGTCGCCACAGACGCTGACGTTGACGGAATGCATATCCGTTTGCTTTTGCTGACATTCTTCCTCCAGTTCTTTCCTGATCTGGTAAGAAAGGGACATGTGTATATCCTTCAGACACCTCTTTTCAGGGTGAGGAACAAAAAGGAGACCCGCTATTGTTACAGTGATGAGGAGAGACAAAAGGCAATCAGGGACCTGGGGCCTGACCCTGAGATAACACGTTTCAAGGGGCTTGGCGAGATATCTCCGGATGAATTCGGACATTTCATAGGAAGAGATATGAGGCTTGAGCCTGTCATCATGAGGAGGGCGGATCCTTATACCCAGTTCCTTGAGTTCTTTATGGGCAAGAACACCCCTGAGAGGCAGGATTTTATCATTGATAACCTGAGGGTAGAGGAGGAGATTCCCGAAGCTGTCAGGGGGTGAGTGGATATTGTTGAAGCAGATGAAAGTGAGCGATCCCGAAGATAAAGATACCGGTGGCAATGCAGAGGAGCCGGGCCAGAAAAAGAACGGCGCCATACCGGAGGCCCTCCACACTGTTACGGCATTGTCAGGAATGTACCAGGACTGGTTTCTTGACTATGCCTCGTATGTAATACTTGAGCGCGCCGTGCCCCATATTGCTGACGGACTTAAGCCTGTACAGCGCCGTATACTCTATTCAATGAAGCGCATGGATGACGGCCGCTTCAACAAGGTGGCCAACATTATTGGTCATACAATGCAGTTTCACCCTCACGGCGATGCTTCCATCGGCGAGGCCCTTGTGCAGCTTGGACAGAAAGATCTGCTGGTAGATGCTCAGGGTAACTGGGGAAATATTTACACCGGCGACGGAGCTGCCGCACCGCGATATATCGAAGCGCGTCTGTCAAAATTTGCTCTAGAGGTTGCATTCAACAGCAAGACCACAGAATGGATGAGCTCCTATGACGGCCGGAACAAGGAGCCCGTGACGCTGCCCGTCAAGTTCCCGTTGCTCCTGGCCATGGGCGTGGAGGGGATCGCTGTCGGTCTGGCCTCAAAGATATTGCCCCATAACTTCAATGAACTCATTGACGCCTCCATAAGCTACCTCCAGGGGAAACCTTTTGTTCTCTATCCTGACTTCCCGACAGGAGGCATGGTTGACATAGCCAGGTATAATGACGGAATCAGGGGCGGCGCCGTAAAGGTGAGAGCAAGAATAGAAAAGGTCGACAAGAAGGGCCTGGTGATAACTGAACTCCCTTTCGGCAAAACAACCTCATCACTGATTGAGTCAATTGTTAAGGCGAACGACAGGGGAAAGATAAAGATCAAAAAGATCGATGACAACACCGCA
>JALOMM010000140.1 GCA_025455535.1 Bacteroidales bacterium
CACACCTTCATCATCCGGCTCAGTGCGACCTGACCCGGTTCAAGCGGGAAATTCTTGCTGTAGGTAATGGTGAATTCATCCTCAGCCAGCTCCGCCATCTTTTTAATCGCAGCCGTGGATGAAAAGCCCGGTGCAGTGATGTAGTCACCCTCAATGTCGCCAATATCAGAGGTTTGCCCTTCGGGAACCACAACGTAAACTTTGCCTACCACTCCCGATGCTTTCAGGGATGATACGGTTGATGCAAGTGATCCCTGGTCAGTGCCCGGGATGAAGCAGGTTATCTTATTTTTCATATCTCGTTATTATTCTGATTGCAAAAAATCAAGTATCTGTCTCATAAGGTCATCCCGCTCATTGTCACGGAGAATTGTTTCAAAAGGAAATCCCAGCACAACCGTTTTTACTTTCCCCCGGTGCATCACTGCAGCAGATGTGTTGTTCTCGAGGTACCGGAATGCAGTATATGAACCCTTGCCGGAGGGCTCAATGGCATCAGGGGCTTCAGCACCGTAGACCGCGCCGCTTTCTCCGGTATTGAATGTATATGACCCGTTGAATGCAGGGAGGGCAATATCAGTAGAGTAAAGTGTGCCACTCCTTACCGCGTGACCTGAGCGTGGCTTGAAATGCAGCAGGGCGCCGGCACGTGAAACAAGTGCAGTGTCTCCTGCCATGGTGAGGTCAGTGCCTGTATATGAACCCGACATAAAGACCGGTACTGATGCTGCAGCAAGTCTCTCCAGGCTGTTAAGAAACGCAGGGGTATATATCTGAAAGTCGGGCCCGATTGAGTCGTACGCACTGAAGGTGGTCTTCTCCTCTCCGAATATAAGGTCTGCGGCGCAGTATGGCAGGATGTCAAACTCCTCACTGCCGAACACCTCGTCGCTGACAGAAATGAAAGATCTGCCTGCGGCCATTATTGACCTTCCGTGTATAACAGGATAATCAAAGGTGTTGCCGGTAACTATCATACCGGCAGTGTTGGTATATGATGCACCCCATCCGGCATTGTCATCGTCGGTCCATGGTGAGGTACGGTGAAAGTCATACTGGTCTCCGGTTGTCTCGAGGCTGAAGTTATAAGCCACTCCCCTGTCGTTCCACCACTCCACCCCGGCCATCCCGCCCCTGTCAAACCATGCAGGACCTGCAACCCGGTCAAAACCGTTTACTACCAGCACAGTACCCTTTGATTCAGGAAGCAGGCCGGCAGCGAGTATCTCCGAGGGGAAGCTCTCTCCCCCGTCGTTTACTGCGGTGACCCTGAAACTGTATATTTTACTGTATTCCGGAAGCTCGATCTCAGTATATGATTCCGTGACCTCCCTGCCATTGTCAAAGCCTCCGTCACCGGCCCTGGTATAAACCCTGTATGATGATGGCACGGCCGTTGGTTCAACAGGATCCGGGACAGGACTCCAGCTGAGCCTGACGGTTTTATCCCCGGTGCGGGTGATGGCCATATGCGACACCGGCAGTGGCTGAACGATATATTCCCGCCCTGAGTTGAATGCCAGGTACCTGAGGATCCCTTTGTACACTGCGCGGCTGACATGGAACCTGAACCTCGGGTCCAGTCCGTAACGCTGGTCAGCGAGGTTCTGGTGCGACAGAAGCTCAAGAAGCATCGCGGGGACATTTGGCTTGCGTGCCTCGTAGTACGATCTGTCCCACAGACCACGGCGTGTCCAGTCGGGGTTGAACAGCACCGATATGTCATCAACTATCTGCGTCTGTACAATATCAGTCAGATCACGGCTGGCAAGGCGGCTGACACCGTCCGGAAACTTTCCTTCACCGGCAGCAGTGGAGTAAATGCCGAGTGTACCTATTATAGAGTCATCAGGGGTTATTCCCGCATCAGTGTGGAAGGCAAGAGAGAGGTCAACGGGCAGCCCGAGTCCCTCAGTCCCGCTCTTGCCTGCAGTGCCGGTGAGGTAGTTAACCCATTCGGCACGTGACATATAGTCATCATTGTAGTCATTCTTCTCACGGTTGAGGCTGTAAACCAGCGTGTCAGGCATCCCTGCATACTGAAGCCAGTAACGGGCTCCCTCAAGAAACCTGGGTTTGCCGCTTACTTTCCATCTGTAAATGATGCTGTCTGAAGATGCTGCCTGTGCGGCACCTGCCTCGCCGGCATTGAGAGACCACTGGTTGGGGATGACTGAAGATGAGGGCCGGCGTGCTACATTACCCATCCCTCCACCAAACCTGACTGCATCAAGAGAGGTAAAGCCCGTGCCGTCACCTGAGACAGTAACTGATCCTGCAGCAACACTTTTCCCGCTGTTGAAGAGGAAGGTGCCGAGATAGAGCCATGTGCCGCCTCCCAGTGACTGATCAACAATGAAGTCAGTACTTCCGCCGGCATGGTTGACCCTGTATCTTACACCCGCAGAATTGTCACTACGCCGTGGATAGGAAATATGAACAGCATAGTATCCATTGGCGGGGATGTCAGGTATATAGTCGGCATAGCCCTCGGAGATTCTCAGTGAAGTGCCCATCAGGCGCCTGCCGGTTCGGCTCCATTGTCAACATGTATGACAAATTCAGATTCACCCGTGGAAACATCATTGTCAACAATAATTTCATTCAACTGAACATCTCTTTCACGGGGAAGGAAGACAGTAGCTCCCGCATTCTCAAGCATGGGGGTCAGGTAAGGTATCACATAGGCCATGACAGAAATATCCTCCACGGTGCCGAATAGCTTGGCACGCTGATACTCCCAGCGGTCGAGGGTCATATCAAAATAGTACCCGTGGCTGTGCCAAAGCGCTATATATTTATCATTCAGCCCTTTAACAGGATGAACGCCATCAACCCTCTTAATAAGAACCGGCCTCACCGTTTTTTCTGAAACAATTCGTGCTGAATCATAGGGGATAACACTTCGAAAATAATTGGGGATCAGCTGGTCAGGAGTAAACCCGTTTGTGTACATGGTTATCCTGTAATCCCTGAATTTCCTTCCAAGAGATTCCCTGACTGAACTTTCAAGCAGGCTTAAGTTTCCTTCCCTTATCGGATTATGCGACAGGGCAACCGGAAAATAAATGCTGATCTGCCGTGTCTGCCCGTTAACTTTCAGGGAATCAATCCTGAGGTCCGGAGGGTAATGCCATTCTGTTACCGGGTTTGTCCACTTTGCCAGTCGCGACCGGGCAGCCTTTTCAGCTTTGCTGCCCGCCTGCCCGTACGCTGTCACACTGCTGAACAGTAGCATTAAAGAGAGGACAAGAGCAGTCAGGGTAGAGCTTGTACGCATTTCGGGAAAGTTTCGTTGAATATAGATAATATGATCCAAAAATAAAAAGTTTTTTAAAATATGTCATACATCTGACAAAAATCCATCAATTTACGATCTTAATTATGTACATTTGTTATGAGGCGTAAGATAAACTGAATACCTGTAAAGTACTTACAGCCATATTTGCTTGAATTACAATAATATAATTACTTGCAGATGTCAATAATACTTATTGCTGACAGTGGTTCCACAAAGACCGAATGGAGAGCAGTAAAGGAGGGTGTCCCGTGGAAGTCATATGTCTCATCGGGGCTGAATCCTTTCTTTGTGACGGTCGAGGAGATTGTCAGAACCCTGCGCAAGGAAATGCCGGAGATGGAAGGATTGTCTGTGGACAGGATATGGTTTTATTGCACGGGTGTAAGCAATGCTGCAAAAGCGGAGATGGTCAGAAAGGCACTGTCAGATTTCTTCGGCGGCGGAGAGCTGGTAATCGGCAGTGACCTGCTGGGAGCTGCCAGGTCTCTGTGCATGAACGAGCCAGGGATAGCATGCATTATCGGGACAGGATCAAACTCATGCTACTATGACGGCAAAAACATCGCATCAAATGTCTCTCCGCTCGGATATATCCTGGGTGACGAAGGAGGGGGCGCCGTTCTTGGCAGAAAGCTACTTACCGGCGTTTTGAAGAGGCAACTGCCAGAGGTTATTATACAAAACTTTTTCACTGCATACCCTTTCACCCCTTCAGAGATACTTGACAACGTCTACAACATGCCCTTTCCGAACAGGTTCCTGGGCCAGTTCACCCGGTTTATCAGTGACAATATTCATGAGCCGGAGCTGCAGGAGATGGTAACGTCAAGTCTTGACGAGTTCTTTATCAGAAACGTGCTCCAATATCCTGAGGCGAAGCACTTGCCGGTCCATTTTACCGGCGGCGTCGCCTATCATTTCAAGCCATTTATTGAAGGTCTGCTTGTCAGGCACAGCCTGCGGCCGGGTCTTTTTACACTGGCACCTATTGAAAACCTGGTGCAGTATCACATCAATAATCTATACGCGTGAAATCATGGGCAAACAGACTGAGATAAAGAATAAGGTCAGCATCACCGAGTCACCGTCGAACTTTGAGAACCTCGACAAGATGTCGGTATCAGAGTTGCTGACCAGCATCAATGAGGAAGATTCAAAGGTACACCTTGCCGTCGCGAAGGCACTGCCGCAGATCGAGACACTGATAAACCACGTACTTGTCAGAATGAAGAAGGGGGGAAGGCTCTTTTACCTTGGGGCAGGCACAAGCGGCAGGCTCGGGGTGCTTGATGCATCCGAGATACCTCCAAGCTTCGGTGTGCCTGACACATATGTGATTGGTCTGATAGCAGGCGGTGAGACGGCGCTCCGCAAAGCTGTTGAAGCGGCTGAAGATGACCCTAACAAGGCATGGAAAGAACTGGAGATATTCAATATCAACACCAAAGACTCGGTTATAGGTATTGCTGCATCAGGGACAACCCCCTATGTCATCGGAGGTATTCAGAAGGCGCGCGAAAACGGCTTACTTACCGGATGTATCACTTGCAACCCTGACAGTAATGTGGCAGAAGTAGCACAGTATCCCATTATCGTGGTTGTGGGGCCTGAATTCGTAACGGGGAGTACGAGGATGAAGGCAGGAACTGCACAGAAAATGGTTCTCAATATGATAACCACAACCCTGATGATAAAACTCGGCAGGGTTAAGGGAAACAAGATGATCAATATGCGACCAACAAACAAAAAGCTGATTGAACGCGGTACGAGAATGATTGTTGAGGAGCTCGACATCCAGAGAGAAGCTGCAAGGATACTTCTCATGCAGCACGGGTCGGTCAAAAAGGCACTTGAGTTTTACAGGGAGCACTACCAGTAATTTTCCTCAAAAATAAAACCAGATGGTTCTGACCTATTCTAACCTTTATTAAAATGAATGATATTTTCAGTAAGATCGGCTCCGGACTTACGCTCAGTCAGAAGATTGAAAGAAGGATCGAGGAAGCTATCAGGCAGAAAAAGCTTCTCCCCGGATCAAAACTGCCAACTGAAAAAGAGCTGTGCGCCCAGTTCGCCGTAAGCCGTACCGCTCTTCGAGAGGCACTGCGACGGCTCAGCGCGCGAGGCCTCATCGACATACGAAAAGGGAGCGGGATGTATGTCACGGAGCTGAAGATAGAAGACGCGATTAACTCCCTCCATCTCTTCTACGACCTGAGGTTCAATTCAGACCTTATACTGCAGATAATTGAAGTAAGGCGTCTGTTTGAACCTGAGGTGGCAAGGCTTGCAGCACGCAACAGGAGTGACGAAGACATACGAACCCTGCAGAAGAACCAGCATGAACTGGAAAAATGCAATCCTGACAATACCCAGCTTGAGGTCGACCTGATAAACAGGTTTCACATGAATCTCTCCAAGGCGACAGGCAACCCCATCGTTATCATAAGCCTTGAGCCGGTGTATTCACTTCTTCCCCGTATGAGAAACCTCATATACGGCAATATAGAGGGTGAAAAGGAATACACCATGAAATATCAGAAGGAACTGATTGATGCACTGAAAGAAAAAGACAGTGAAAAAGCCTATGAGATTTCGGTTACGTTGCTTGAACGCAATATGGAGATATACAACAAGTATTTCAAAACCAGCTGACAGGCAATCACCGTGTCAACAAGGTTATAGATGACATCGGGGCCATTAAAAGAGAGCCGGACATGACCAGTAACAACTCAATGAAATTATTGATTACCATGATTCTGACGGTACTTTCCGGCATCCAGACCATAGATGGTCAGATGCAGAAAACCCTCGATGATATAAGGAGCAGGTACGGCCTGATGGGATTGTCAGTTGTCAGGGTAAGCAAGGGTGAGATCACGGGGATATACCACTCTGGCTTAAGGGACCTGGAACGGAACCTTCCGGTCAATGACAGTACAAAATTCAGGATAGCCTCCATATCAAAGCTGGTCACCACCACTGCTTTTATGCAGCTGTATGACAGAGGATTGTTTAAACTTGACGATGACATCAGCGTTTACCTCGGATTCAAATTAAGAAATCCGGCTCATCCTGAAATACCAATAACATTCAGGATGATTTTGTCACATACCGGAAGCATCAATGAAGGAAGCGGTTATGACCGCTTCCTCACTGCAACATACAACAATGTGGGCAATCCTCCGGATTTCTCGCAGCTGCTGGTACCGGGAGGCACATATTACACTGAGGATATGTGGCGAAAAGAGGCGCCGGGGTCATATTTCACCTACTGTAATGCCAATTTCGGACTTGCGGGTACCCTGATCGAAAAGATAAGCGGTGAGAGATTTGACCGGTTCGTCGAGGAGTACCTGTTCAGGCCGACGGGAATCACAGGTTCCTTTACCGTCGAAGGTGTCAGGGATATTAATAATCTCTCAGTGCTTTACCGTAATGAGGACGGACGATGGGCTCCGCAGGCAGATAATTTCATGGGAATGATGTCATCTCCCAGGGATTTCTCAGGATATATCACCGGAACAAACGCGGCAGTTTTCTCGCCCCAGGGTGGCCTCAGAATATCTGCAGCAGAACTGGCAGGGATCATGATGCTTCATCTGAATGACGGCAGGTATGACGGAAAAAAGATTATCTCGAAAAAAAGCATCAGGCTTATGCGTACACCACAATGGACCTGGAACGGAAGCAACGGTGACGACAACCACGGGCAGTTCAGATGCTGGGGATTGAGCGTTCATATAACCACAAATGCACCTGCATGCGATATTGTCTGGAATGACAGGATAATGGCTGGACACGGCGGTGATGCATACGGTCTCATTTCGGATTTCTACTTTGACCCGGCAAGTAAATCAGGGTTTATCTTCATTACAAACGGTATCTTTAACAAACTGACGACTGGCGCAAACTCTTCATTCTATGATTTTGAAGAGGCCGTTTTCTCAGCCATCAGGGAATCAATAGCGGATGAGGACAAGATTGATCAGTGAAAACTCTCTGAGAACATAAATGAGAGAAACTCTGTTTCTGTTAATGGTAATAAGACTTCGGAACCTTTATAGGTAATAGCCTGATGAATTATTCTGAACCCGTTGCACTGTTCTGGTTTCGCCGGGATCTTCGGCTGGAAGACAATGCCGGGCTCTGGCATGCCCTCAGGTCTGGATACAGGGTATTGCCCCTGTTTATCTTTGACAGTGACATTCTTGACAGGCTTGAGGAGAAGCATGACAGGCGCATCTCACTCATTTTGGGTGCATTGGATGACATCCGAAAAAAA
>JALOMM010000141.1 GCA_025455535.1 Bacteroidales bacterium
GGCGCACCATATGATGTATTATATCACCTGGCCAATGCCTATCGGATAAATAATCAGCTCGACAAGGCTCTCGAAACATATGATCTTTTCCTCAGGGATGTCGACACCGAGGTCTTTGACACTGCCCTCGTCAGTTTTCAGATAGCCACCTGCCATACAGCGCGTGAAATGATGCGTGACCCTGTGTATGTCATCGAGAAGAACCTCGGGCAGTCACTCAATGACCGTTTCTCGGAGTTCAATCCTGTTGTGTCAGAAGATGCAAAAACGATCCTCTTCACCCGTGAGATGCAGTTCTACGATGCTGTGTTTTACGCTTCCTCGGAGAACGGACAATGGACTGAACCTGTAAACCTGACACCCCAGCTGGGGATAGACCAGGATTACTATACATCGTCACTCGCTCACGACGGTAAGACTCTGCTGCTGTACCGGACCGACAAGTATGACGGTAATATATACCTGAGCAGGTATGACGGAGGAAAATGGAGCAGCGTTGAGAAGCTTAACGATAACATAAATACAAAATACTGGGAGTCACACGCTACCCTCTCGCGAGACGGAAACAAGCTCTATTTCACCAGTAACAGGAGAGAGAGCATTGGCGGTCTTGATATATTCGTCTCTGACAGAGACAGCACGGGAAAATGGGGCCCGCCGCTCAATCTCGGGCCGGTAATAAATACCATTTACAATGAGGAATCACCTTTCCTCGCCAATAATGACAGTACTCTCTTCTTCAGCAGCCGTGGCCATAAGAACATGGGCGGGTATGATATCTTCAGGTCTGACCTTGACAGGAACGGCGTTTGGAGCATGCCGGTGAACCTCGGTTACCCGGTCAACACCACAGATGACGACCTCTTCTTTTATCCGGCCGGCAGAGGTGACAGGGGATATTTCTCAAAATTTGCCGATGACGGTTACGGCAGAATGGATATGTTCCTTTATGAGATCTACTCGGCCCGCAACCCGCGTTACTTCACCGTAAGCGGGACGGCGCTCATAAAGGGTCTTCTCTCTGAATTTCCTCAGCCTGTCACTGTCACAGCTGTCAATAATGCTGACAGCAAGTCGGTTGCCTCCTTCATCGCCAGGCCGGAGACGGGGGGCTATGTATTCAGTCTGCCACAGGGATCATACACCCTTTCCTTCACCAGCGAAGAGGTGACCCCTTTCACGCTCGTCGTGGAGATGCCGCTGAGCTACAAGGGAGACAGTGTTACTGTAGACCCTGTTACTCTCACACCTGATGACACTGAAGCCTTCCTTGAGGTCTTTGCCGACACCAGCGCAAGAGCAAATGCTTCTGATCCCCTCCCGTTCACTGTCTTGCTTGAAGAAAAATCACTGCTCAAAATAGACGTTATCTCTTCAGATACTCTCAGACATACTGAAAGACACCGGATAACCGACGCCACATTTGATTTTCTTATGGTGCCTCCGGCAGGTGAAAGCCTTTTCATCTTCAGCCTCACAGACAGGTTTGGCAATCAAAACCGCGATACAGTGGCAGTCAGCAATAATGATCTTATTGCAAAGGCATCGTCCGCACGAACTGGTTATCGGCCCATTGAACCTGTTGAAGCGGCAGTCACGGCTGCTGTGCCGGCCGTAAAAACTGAGGCTGTTCAGCAACCTGCCGGCAGTGAGATACCTGCAGTAGATGAGTCGCTCAGCACCGGGGATTCTGATGGCCGCTGCAGCCCCTTCTGGTGGCTCCTGCTGCTGCTTGCAGTCTTTATTCTTTATCTGATCTTAAGATCAAAAAAGAGGAAAAAAAATGATAATGCATAGTACCGATATGAAAATCAAGAGATTAGTACTCCTGTTGGTCATTGCCTCACTTGGCTTCAAAGTCACTCCGCAGGACAATATAAAGCTCGAGGAGGCTTTTTACGAAGCTGAATACTTTCTTATGAGAGGCGACTATAGCGATGCTCTGCCATACTACCAGGGCATCTATGCAGCTATGCCGGAGAAGGCAGGTATTGCCTTCCGCATAGGGATATGCTACCTGGGCATGGAAGGGAGCAAGCACTTATCGATTGAGTATCTTGAGGAAGCCTCCCTCAGGCTGACGGCTAAATACTACGAGGGTTTTAACAAGCAGAACGAGGCTCCGTACGAGACTTTGTTTTTCCTCGGTGAAGCATACAGAATAAACTACATGTTTGAGAAGGCCAAGTCTGCCTACAGCAGGTATCGCGAGACGCTGCTGCCGACCGACACTGAAAACCTGCTCTTCATCGATCAGCAGATAGCTTCATGCAACAATGCACCTGCAATAATGGCCGAGCCGGTTAAGTTCACAATCGAGTCAGCCGGCAATATGATCAATGACAGCAAGGATAATTATTTCCCCGTTGTCTCTGCAGACGGTCAGTCGATGGTTTTTATGACCTCGCTGAAGTTTTATGACGCCATTATGTTCTCGCGACTTGAAAGAGGCCGCTGGACCCTTCCGGTGAATATCACCCCGGAAATAAAGTCTGACGGAGGTCATTATGTCTCATGCCTCGCCAGCTCCGGAAACCTCCTGATCCTCTCAAAGGATGATGATATCGACAGCGACCTGTGGATCAGCACCTACGATGGGGCGCTGTGGCAGCCTGCCCTCAGGATGACCAAGGAGATAAACACCAAATACTGGGAGGCTCACGGATATATCAGTGAAGACGAATCCACCCTTATCTTCTCAAGTGACAGGCCGGGAGGGTTCGGAGGCCTTGACCTCTATGTCTCCAGGCTTGATGCCAGCGGCAAATGGGGCACTCCGGTCAATCTCGGCCCTGAGATCAATACTCCGTTCAATGATGACAGGCCATTCCTGATCAACAACGGCAAAACCATATTCTTTGCATCACAGGGCCATTATACCATGGGCGGATATGATATTTTCAGGAGTGACCTGCAGCCCAACGGCCTGTGGAGCAAGCCTCAGAACATCGGTTACCCTCTGAACACTCCCGATGATAACATCTTCTTCTGCCCTGCCGATAACGGCAAGGCAGGCTATATGTCACTCATCCGCCCTGACCAGGGCGCAGGCATGGAGGATATTTACCTCATTAAGTTCAGATAGCACCGACAACAGCACACAATAGTCAATGAGATATAATTTCTTGTAACGTAAAAGCAAAATGGGCATAAGGGGATTACTATTATTCATAGCGCTGCTTTCTGCTGTTCCTCTCTCAGCACAGAAGAAGAGCGAACTAAAGGCAATCTGGCTGGAAGCTCAGTCGCATTACCTCTACGAAGAGTATGAGCTGGCCAACCCCCTCTACCTGATCCTGAACGACCTCATCCCCGGTAATGCAAACATTAAGTACAAGATTGGCAACTGCTACCTGAATATACTCGACGAAAAGCAGAAGGCCATCCCCTTTCTTGAGGCTGCGGTGAAGAACACAAGCTACGATTCCAAGACTGACAAGCTTAAGGAGACCCGTGCACCCCTTGACGCATACTTCTCACTGGGTAATGCTTACCGGATTGCAAACATGCTTGACAGTGCCACCCTTACTTACCAGATGTTCCGGAGACTGGTCTCTGAGGCAGGTGAAATGGAGAACCAGGACTTCATCAACCAGCAGATGCAGGCCTGCAATATAGCTCTGGAACAGATGAAGACACCTGTGCTTGTGTCAATCAAGCCTTATAAGGAATATCTCAACCAGGGATCTGTAAATGACCGGCCGGTAATGAGCTTCGACGGGAACACCATGGCCTACACCGAGAGAAGGGGGCTGGAGAGCGTGGTTTACGTAACACGCAGGGAGGGCGAGACATGGGGCACCCCCGTTGATATCACCGCTCAGGCAATGATGGGCACTGACTGCCACACATCATCTCTGAATAACGACGGCACTGAGCTTTACCTGTATAAGAATGACAACTATGACGGTAACATTTACGTCACAAAATACGGCGGCGGCAAATGGTCTCCCATTGCAAAACTCAATGACTTCATCAACACCAAGTTCTACGAATCGCATGCCTCAATATCTGCTGACGGTAAAAAGCTCTACTTCACCTCTAACCGCGAGGGAGGGCAAGGCGAACTCGATATCTGGATGTCGGAGCGTGACGCCACAGGCGACTGGGGAGTGCCCGTAAACCTCGGCAGCACCACAAACACCCCCTTTAATGAAGAGACTCCTTTCATCTCTAAAGACGGGCTTACTCTTACATTCAGCTCAGAGGGGCACAGCTCGATGGGAGGGTATGACTTTTTCAAGTCAGTGAACGTTGCAGGCACCTGGGGCAAACCGGTCAATCTGGGTTATCCGTTAAGCACTACTGATGACGACCTGGGCTTCCAGCCGTTTGACGACTTTGCTTTCGGTCACTATTCTCTAATGACAGGCTATAAGAAGAAGGAGATAGCGCTTGTCACGTTCAATCCGCCATATGGCGACGAGACAGCTGACACCACAGCCCTTTCCGAGACTGTGAAAATGAACTTTAACCCTGACAGCCTCCCCTATATATCACTGTCTGACACCACCGCCGTCATCACCAACCTCTCATTCAGGGATGTGAAAGACAGCGATGCGGATGAAGACCCTGACGTGCTCTATTATACCGTTCAGGTTATGGCTCTTTATAATCCTGTCGATCCCGCTTACTTCGATCATGCAGTAATAACTGTCTACTATACGGCTGAGGACAGGTTCTTCCGCTATACAACAGGTAAGTTCGACACCAAGCTTGAAGCGTACATCGAACTGTCGAGGCTGCTCAGACTGGGGTATCCTGAAGATATCTTCGTCAAAAAAGTTTACAAAAATGATACTCGAAGGTGACGGCATAAGACTGAGGGCTGTCGAGCCGGAAGACCTGGAACTGCTTTACAGATGGGAGAACGAGGAGGATAACTGGAAACAAAGCAATACTCTCGTTCCCTTTTCCAAATATATTCTCAAAAGATATATTGCCAACTCTCATAAAAGCCTTTTTGAGACCTCCCAGCTGAGGCTGATGATAGATGTTAAAGGGGAACGGAGAACCATTGGCACAATCGATCTCTTCGATTTTGATCATTATCATCTCCGTGCCGGGGTCGGTATCCTTATTGCAGACCCGCATGACAGGAAAAAAGGTCATGGCTCGGCAGCCCTGGAGTGCCTGATCAGGTATTCATTCGGAA
>JALOMM010000142.1 GCA_025455535.1 Bacteroidales bacterium
TATATCTTCCCGTGCGCATCTCGGCACGGCCAAGACTGTAAAGTGCAGGGATAAAATAAAGCGAGTCAAGGGAGACAGCCTTACGGTAGTGGGTCACAGATTTTTCCCATTCGCCGATATCACTGTACAGCTGCCCCAGTAAAAGGTGGGCCTCATAGAATTTGTCGTCTTCACCGATCGCCACCTTGAGATTACGCTCCGCGCGGTCCAGGAAGAGGAGATCGTAATCTCTCTTGCCAAGATCATAATACTTGAGGGCCCTGTTGGAACGGGTATGCAGCCCCTGTCCTGATACGGCACACTGGCTCAGAAAAAGAAAAACGAAGGTTGTTATGGTCAGCCTGCAGCTCATTCAGGGAATATGCATGAACTTATGTGCCTGCAGCGAGACATTCCATTTTGTATTCTTCTTGACATATTCCGTTATAGCTGCTATCAAATCACTGAACCGGCTCCATTCCGGCTGGAGGAACAACACGCATCCGCCGCTCACCCGGCGGCTGTACTCTTCTGCTGCCTCAAAATCAGTGCCATCCTCAATTATCACCTTGAGCTCATGGGCTTTTTTCCAGATACCCTCCAATGGCGGAGAGCCTTTCTTCGGAGACAGAGTGATCCAGTCCCAGATGCCTGTCAGCGGATAGGCTCCGGATGTTTCCAGGTAAGTCTTCAGGCCGTCCTGTTTGAGAACAGTGCACAGCGGGTCAAGGTTCCACATCAGCGGTTCTCCTCCGGTAACCACAACTGAGTCAGCCCCGGAACTCTTCACATGACCGGCAATTGTCTCCACATCAACCAGGGGATGCAGTGCTGCGTTCCATGAGTATTTGGTATCACACCAGCTGCATCCTATATCGCAGCCTCCTATTCTGATAAAGTATGCTGCCTTGCCGGTATTGTAACCCTCGCCCTGTATAGAATAGAACTCTTCTACCAGCGGAAGCTGCAGCCCTTCATTTTGCTCGTCCTTCTGACGCATCAGCCTTTATTTCTTAAGCGAAAGGAGCTCAATAAAGTCATGAAATAAATCTGTATTGTCCTGCACACCCGAGAAAGCTGAGGCGCCAGGGCCAAAGGCAAAGACAGGGACCATGACTGCTGAATGCCCTTTTGTGCCGAATGTCCCAGAAACATTCATCCCATCGATACTGCCTCCTGTAAGACTCAGCCCTCCTGTCTCGTGGTCTGCGGTGACCACAATGAGAGTGTTTCCTGACTTCTTCGCATAGTCATAGGCAACCCTGACAGCCCTGTCAAGGTCAAGTACCTCATCGATGGTTCTTTTCATGTTATTGTCATGAGCAGCCCAGTCGATCTGTGAGCCTTCTACCATGAGGATAAAGCCTTTCTTATTGCGTGACAGTACACTGATTGCCTTGTCGGTAGCTGCAGCCAGAAAATATGGATCCCTTCCCTCGTCAATGTAGGGCATGCTTTCTTCTGCCAGCAGACCTGCTATACGGCCTGATTTTGAGTTATTGAGATCATTCATGCTGTAGACAACATCATAACCCATCTTCTTCAGCTCAACGGTAAGGTCTGCAGAGTCGCTGCGGGCGCGGAAGTGATTTATTCCCCCTCCGATGAACACGTCGGCTGTACCTTTCAGAAACCACTTTGCAATGTCTTCATAGCTTCCTCTTGAAGCATCGTGGGCTACGAATGATGCCGGGGTGGCATGTGTCACCGTACTGGTAGCGACAACGCCGGTAGAGAGTCCTGCTTTCCTGGCTATCTCCATTATAGTCGGAATCTCGGTACTGTCAGGGCGAACAGCTATCATTCCGTTGTTGGTTTTTTCTCCGGTGGAGATGGCTGTGCCGCCTGCAGCGGAGTCAGTGATGTACCTGTTTGCTGCATACGTTTTACTGAAGCCTGTAACCGGGAATGCCGGGAATGTCATAGTGAAGCCGCTTGCTGTCATGCCGGCATATACCTGGTCTGTGCCCATCCCGTCACCAATGAAAATAATAAGGTTCAAAGGCTTCTGTTCCTTCCTTCCGGCAGCTGTCAACACAAGCATAATCAGCACTATAGCCGGAAATATTAATCTCTTGTTCATTTGTATATAGTTTGGTTAAATTTATTGTTCAGTTTGCCTGAAAAGCATTTTCATTTCCCGATCAGCAGCAGCCGAGGTCCACTTCCCAGGAATCAGGGTCCAGTCAGACAAAGGCTCCGGAGATATCTCCCCTCTCTCACGGATCCATTCCGTCATATAGAACCTCAGGTCGCGCGGGGTGGAAGAGATAAGCCTGTCATCCAGTTCGCCCTGAGAGATGCCTGCTGCCCCGATGTGGCCCCCGCCGCCATTGGCCCTGTATGAATTGACTGCTACTGTATAGGTCGAGTCCCGACTGAAAACCGTTCCGTCACTCATCGAGGTGATAGTCACACGCGCTCCCTGAGGTTTGGTGACATCGACAACATAACTGATCCCCATGGCGGAGTCAAAATTATAGGAAGGATTTCTCAGCCTCGGCCTGCCGTTTATCATTACCGGTTTCTCCTCTCCGTTGAGACTGTACCTGAGCATAAAATCATTCCCGTATTTCATAGTGTTAAACCATAATCCGTATGAATGCTCGAGGTACCTGTCGACTTCACTGCCTGTCATGGATATTGTATAAAGGAAGTTTTCAAACCTGTAGAGGCGGAACATATCCCTTATTCGCAGGTCTCCCTCGCTTATCTGTTCATCGAACGACAGAGGAGCCGCGAAGGAGATGTCAGCACCGCTTATGTCAAGCTGTATGTTATGAATAAGGTCAACGAAGGCTGAGGGTCCGAAAAATGCATCACGGGTAGTAACTGAAGCATCAGACCTGCCAATTATTTGTGAGGCGTATGCTTCAATCGTATCGGAAACACCTCTGTACCTGTCAATGAATGAGACAGAAGCCGGAAGTGAATTCATCTGGATAAGCTTTCCTTCAATGTCCCTGCCGGTGGTTCCGTCTTCCATCCGGGTCAATGATATCTTTGCATGCATCAGCACTGCAGCCCTGCTGCCGCCGTCAAGCATCAGGACGGTGTCTCCTTCAGTATTTACTGCCTTCTTAACCTCCTGGTTATGATCATGTCCGCAGAAAATAATGTCGAATCCCGGCACGTTGACCGCCACTGCCAGGGAAGAGTTCTCGTCTTCGCCTGTTTCATCTTCATCGCCCATGCCTGAGTGGAACAGTCCCACGATGATGTCCGGTTTTTCCTTAACCATCTCAGGCATCCATTTTTGTGCCGTCTCTACCATTCCGTCAAACCTGATGCCGCTGTAAAGTGCTTCAGGGAGCCAGTCAGGGACTGACGGGGTGATCAGTCCGAACACAACAACCTTCAGCCCGCCCTTTCTGATTACAGTATAGGGTTCAAAGTAGGGTTCACCTGTTACCGTGTCAATGGCATTTGCAGCCAGGAGAGGGAAATTGTACTGACGTCTGACCCTGTCATAGACCGGGTGCCCTGTCTCAATGTCATGATTCCCTGCCGTTGCTGCATCATAGCCAAGATGATTGAGGATGTCGGCAACGATATGTGTGCGCATGGTATCAACAAAATTGTAGTAGTACATAAGGGGGTCTCCCTGCAGGATGTCCCCGTTATCGAGCAGTATCATGCTCTCTTCTGATCCGGTTTCAACAACTGAGGCCAGATTGGCAAGAGAACGGTCAGTTGCGACACCCTCCGTGTTGTCATATGGGAGGAGCATGCCGTGAAGGTCGGTGGTGACATATATGTTTAAACCTTCCGGCGACTTGCATCCGGATATCAACCAGAACAGGAGTATGAATGATGACAGTGAACGAATCCTCATATGATCTTTTTTGGTTTCCAAATATAACCATTAACAATAACAATGAAATATCAGGTACGGTTGCGCAGCAGAGCCTCTTTTCAGTAGATTTTCTGAAATGATTGTCCTCAGACCTGATGTAATGTATCTTATTTCAGCAGGGAACATATATTACAGGTAATTAGTTTTGTGCCTGATAAAGTTCATATTTTTGTACAGTTATGAAAACACTATCCGGACTTGATATTGTGTCAACGCAAATGCCGTCAGGCCTGCGCGGGAAGAAAACAGGGCTCCTTTGCCATGCCTCGAGTATAACCTCCGGCTTCAGGTTCATCACTGAGATCTTCGGAAAAGACAGCGGCTGCAGGCTGGCTGCCCTCTTCGGTCCGCAGCACGGCATTTCGGGCCAGACACAGGATAACATGATCGAGTGGCAAAGCACCACTGACCCCGTACTGGGCATACCGGTCCACAGCCTCTACGGCGAGCACCGCAAACCGACACCGGCAATGCTCAGCGGACTGGAAGCCTTTGTAGCAGACCTTCAGGATGTCGGTGCCAGGCTCTATACTTACATATGGACCGTAAAACTGTGCATGGAAGCCTGCGCCGAGGCCGGGATACCGGTATGGATACTTGACAGACCCAATCCCATCGGCAGGGTGCAGGCAGACGGTCCGGTGCTTAACGAAGATTATTTTACGTTTGTCGGAGGAGCCTCAATACCCCTATGCCACAGGATGACCATAGGAGAGATGGCTTTGTGGATCAGGGAAAAACATGTACCCCGGTGCGAACTCCATATTGTCAGGGCGGAAGGATGGAAACGTAACTCACTGTACCGTGAGACGGGACTGCCATGGGTTCTCCCCTCCCCAAACATGCCTACGCCCGAGACAGCGCTGGTATACCCTGGTACTGTGCTGGCAGAAGCCCTTAACCTTTCAGAGGGACGAGGTACTGTTATACCGTTCGAACTCACGGGCGCACCGTTCATAAATGCATCCAGCCTATATAATGATCTGAAATCCAGAAATATACCCGGCTGCCGCTTCAGGATACATGACTTCATCCCCACGTTCCACAAGTTTGCAGGAGAGTACTGCCGGGGCATCCAGATACATGTCACCGACGCATCCGTTTTCAGACCGGTGGCCACAGCCCTGCACCTGCTTGATTCAATAATTAGAACATCACCTCCGGACTCACTGAGATTCAATCCTCCTCCATACGATTATGAGTACCGGCTAATGCCCTTCGATATACTCTCGGGCGACAGCCGGATGAGAGAGGTTCTTGAGAACGGACTTTCGATCAGTGATG
>JALOMM010000143.1:0-1464 GCA_025455535.1 Bacteroidales bacterium
AAAGAATCTGTACACGGCTGTCACGTATAAGACCAATCTCCTCAGGTGTCAGCGCCGAGAAGCAGGGAAGCGTTATGTCACATAAAAATTCCTTGTCGCTGTTACTGATTGTTTTCATGTTATTGTATGAGTTGCAAATTTAATCATTAACCACTCAATTATGCAGATATGATTTTTTCGCTGCCTGCATTATTATGTCAGAGAATTTAACAGACGTCAACTTTTTATTTGTCCTGTTTCAATCAGGCTGTTGTTGAATAAGTGTGCCGATGCTTTAATTGATATGGCTCTGCATTGTACCTTTGCAAAAAAATAAAGTCTTGAGACACAGAATAGAATCGACCTGGAAAGGCAATATGAAATTTGACACGGAAGTCAACGGTCATCATTTTATGATTGACGCCGCCGTGAACGGGGGAGGAGAGAACAGCGGCCCCAGGCCAAAACCCCTGATGCTGGCAGCACTGGCAGGGTGCACCGGGATGGACGTGGTCTCCATGCTGAAGAAGATGCGGCATGAGGTTGATTATTTTAATCTGGTTGTGGAGGGTGACACTGATGATGAACAACCAAATCCCTTTGTAAAGATGAACCTCATTTATGAATTCCGCGGTAAGGATCTCGACATGGAGAAGCTGGAGAAATCAGTTACCCTTGCGGAACGCTACTGCGGGGTTGCTGATGTTTACAGGAAGGCAGGAGTGCAGTTCACCCATGAGATAAGGATACTGGATTAAGATGCTTCGATTTCTTACCCGAGGTTCCGAACGATAAACTTTAAACTATAAACGATAAATAATATGTTATACACAAATCTTAATCACATCGAGACAGCTGCTCAGCTTGAAAAGGTTATCAGCGAAAATGAGAATGTAATGGTATGCTGCGGACGAATGGGCCCTATGTGTATACCTGTATACGGAATTATGGAAGAGCTCGAGCCTGCTTATTCACATGTTAAATTCTTTGACATGGAGTTTGATAACCCGGAGGCTCAAATCATCCGCAATGCTCCTGAGACAAAAGGTTTCATGGGGCTGCCATACACGGTGTACTACAGGAACGGCAAGATGGTAAAAGCCACTACCAGCATCCAGAATATGGCGCAGGTAAAGAGCATCCTTGACAGTCAGTTCGGTCAGCCCAGGGGGTAAATGATGGAGAGTGCAGGTCCTTATGATGTTATTGTCCTTGGCGGAGGTCCGGCCGGCCTTACGGCAGCGATATACCTGTCGCGTGCCCGTATCAGGACGCTGGTGCTCACCGACGGGACACCGGGAGGTCAGATGACGCTGACCCACGAGATAGCCAACTATCCGGGGATAGAGAAGATAAACGGTTATATGCTCGGATCGGTGATGAAGAAGCAGGCCACTGCCTTTGGCACCGTGGTGAAGTCAAATACCGTGATATCGTCAATGGTGCTTGATGCTCCGGTAAAGAGATTTACAACAACAGAAGGGG
>JALOMM010000143.1:1486-6591 GCA_025455535.1 Bacteroidales bacterium
AGAAGGGGAGACCTACACCGCTGACGCAGTCATTCTTGCCACCGGCGGCCGTTCACGTACACTGGGCGTACCGGGAGAGGATCTCTTCCGCGGAAAAGGAATATCTTACTGCGCAACATGTGACGGTGACTTTTTTACCGGTAAGGAGATTGTTGTGGTGGGAGGCGGTAACTCAGCCCTTGAGGAGGCTGTATCACTTACAAAATATGCAACTAAAGTGACCGTTGTTCATCAGTTTGACCATTTCCAGGCATTCGAATATGCCATCGAGGAGGCCCGGGCAAACCCGAAGATCAGCTTTCTGATGACCTCAACCATTGCTTCTTTTTATGGAAGTGACAGTATCGAGGGGGTTGAGATAAAGAACCTCATCAGCGGCGAAGTCACCAGGTTCGCAACTGACGGCGTATTCATATTCATAGGTTATGTGCCCAATACCGAGACACTGAAGGGGATGGTCAGCCTGAACGAAAGGGGAGAGATCATCGCCGGCACCGACATGTCAACAAATATCAGGGGAGTATATGCAGCCGGCGATGCTGTGGTAAAGCGTTACCGCCAGGTCACCACAGCCGTGGGTGACGGCACTGTTGCCGCACTGGCTGCCGCAGAATACCTCAACACATTGAAAATTAAACAATAAGAAAAGTTATGAAGGGATTAATAATTGCAATCGTAGTAGTGGCCGCAGTGGCTTTCCTCTTCATCCGCGCATGGCACAAGATGAAGAATACGCCGGTGGTTGAAGACAGCCATCTTATCGAGCAGCTGACAGAACAGAATTTCAATAACAAGATTAAGAAGGGGGTTGTCATGGTCGATTTCTGGGCCGACTGGTGTATGCCCTGCAAAATGATGGCTCCCATACTCAACGAAGTGGCTGAAGCTGCTGAGGGGGAGGCCGTTATTTATAAACTAAATGTTGATGAACAGCGGCAGGTTGCTGCCAGCTACGGCATCAGGAACATACCTACCATCATTGTTTTCAAAGATGGCAAGGAGGTTGAGAGGCTCGTCGGAATGAAGACGAAGGAGGTGCTGCTGGCAAGTATCAAAACGGCTCAGCAGTAATTTTTGGTGTTAATTGGCAGGGAGGGTGTCCGGGTGAGTTTCATCTGCCGGAACCCTCTCTGGCTTTATCATAGTCTGGTGCCTCGAGAAGGTTATTGAATCTTTCTGACGGCCTGATCCTGCCGAAAGAGTCCATGTAAGCTTCCCGCGTCATCGAATCCCAGTGTATTGCGCCGTGGTAATACTGGATGTTATTAAAGATACCGAGGGTTACAAGAGCCAGGTAAACAGACAGAATGGATACCCGAAGGAATTTTCCTCCTGAGGTCATCGGGTATGACAGCAATGCGGCAGCAGCCACTGCCATGAGTGCATAGCTGTCTATGAAGGCCCTCTGTCCGAAGCCTCCGCCGTACCACCAGCACCACCACGAGAATATTATGTAACCATTCAGGGGGAAGAAGACAGTAACAGGCAGGGCATGAGGCGATCTTCGCATCCAGAGCACTGCTATTCCGGCGACAGAGATGAGGAGCACGGGTGTATATATGAAGAGCCCTTTTCTGAAGCTGAACAGTCCTTTGATGACTGCCGGGTCGTTGAAGAAAAATTTCTCATCGCTTCCATATGAGAAATAGAGCCATTGGCCGGTCATCTCCTTCCAGTAGATCAACTGCGGCATCCAGACAATCACAACAATAAGAATCATGATCAGCAAATACCTGTAATCTGAGGCAAGTTTTTTTATTCTCCCTTTCAGATCACTTCCGGTATTTACAGCATAAAGCAGAAAGAAAAGAATAATAATGATATTGGTTGGCCTGATAAGGGAAATCAATCCTAATAGCAGACCTAATCGCAAAACATCCAATACTTTGCGCCTGGGGGCCCTGAGCCCTGAGCCCTGAGCTTCGTACCATTTAATTGAATACCAAACAAATGCACTAATAAGCGCGAAACTGTAGACGTGTGACATTGTACCCTGGAAGAGGGTGTACCAGTAGAGGTTCGTGGCAAGGGTGAAGCCTGCCAGCGTCATTGATGCAATCCTGTCGGAGAAATGTTCCAGAAGTATCCTGCGGAGATAAACCAGTCCGATAAGCAAATATGTGAGTGCCGATACAAGAAGGAAAAACTTATACGGTTCACTGTAGCCTCCTGCGTCAGCCCCGGTTACGACAGCAGCAAGGTGACCTGCCAGAAAAAATGGCATCCACAGAAGAGACACTCCCATGGTTGTCTTTATGAGGTTGTTTCCTTCCTGGGTCTTCTCTGGCCAGACAATGAATCTGTGGGGGCCATCGTAGCTGTCAGCATAGCCCAGTGAGAGGTCATGGTAAATGAACAGTGCCGGAAGGTATGCATAGTACGAGATGGCGTCCCACTCAATAACGCGCTGCTCCTCCTTCCAGTGCTTTACTTCAAGCATGTTTCCGGCCATGAAGAGGATGATTAATGCAATCGTCATGGCTGAGATCCATCTTCTCCCCTTAAGTCCGTAGCTGAACAGTTTACCCGCTATGAGTAATCCGTCGCTTACCCTGATCTTTTTCCCCTCCTCAATCTTTCTTGGATAGTACGAAACAGGGTGCTCCGAGAATCTTATCCCCGGCGTCTTCAACCCTTTCATCATCAGTTCGGTCTCGAAGCCGAACCTCTCTTCCTTCAGGCCGAGCCCCGCGGCGAGCGCCCTGGTGAACAGCTTGTAGCCGCAGGTTATGTCTGTGATCCTCATGCCGGTGATCAGTGATGCAGCAGAAGAAAAGAGCCTGTTTGCGATGGTTGCGGGAAGGGCATGAGACGGGTATCGTCGTCGCGGGCTGAAGCGGGTGCCGCTGACCATGTCGAGGTTCCCTGAGTGCATCCTCTCAAGCATGGGGGGGATGTCGGCAGGATCAAGTTCAAGGTCTGCATCCTGCACCAGTATCGTGTCGCCCTGCGCAGCCTTTATCCCGGCCGTCACTGCGGCACCCTTTCCTCTGTTCGATGACAGCCTTATAAGGGTTATCCTGAATGCACCTGTGGTATATTCTTCTGCCAGCCTGGCCGATTCATCCGAGGAGCAGTCGTCAACGATGACCACTTCAGTGTGCTCTACAAAAGGGGGGAGGGTCAGCTCCTGCAGCCTGTCAAGAGTCCGGGTGATGACACCGGCTTCATTGTAGAGGGGGATGATGATGGAGAGGTTCAAGGGTCAGGGTCTGAAGTCTGAAAGTCTGAAAGTCTGAAAGTCGAAAGTCGAAAGTCTGAAAGTCGACAGTCAAAGTTAGTACAGATAGGGAAAAAGACAACAGGCAGCAGACAGGAAATAACCCTCAAAAAAACAGAGGCTGCCTCCCTGAGACAGCCTCCTGTTATTCTCAATGGTGGCTTCCTGCCACCTACTTGCCGGCCTGGGCTGTGAGATTGTCACAGATGCCGTCATTGTTTTTGTCAGTGAAACCGGCTCCTTTGCCCTGACCATGGCCTTTACCGTATCCATGACCCTTGCCATGACCTTTGCCTCTGCCCTGGCCCTGACCCTTACCCTGGCCCTGACCTTGTCCTTTACCCTGTCCTTTACCTTGTCCCTGTCCCATACGATCTCCTTTCTCAAAGTTATCGCAGACACCATTGTTGTCAGCATCAACCCAGGCAATCCTTCTGTCTGCACTGTTGCCTGCCTGAGTGGCATTCTGAGATGAGCTTTGTGCCGATGCCGTTGCCATTATTGCCATAACGGCTGCAATTGTAAAAATAAGCTTTGTTTTCATAATTGATGAATATTTGTTTTTATTAAATAATTTGATAATCTCTTTACAAATACTCTGATGAAAACATTATGAGAAGGTTTAATCAGGGGGCAAAGAAAAACGGCAAAAAAATAGTTTAGATCTTCATATTTCTGATTCTCAATGCATTCCAGACGACGGAAACGGAGCTGAAGCTCATGGCTGCAGCGGCAATCATCGGGTTGAGAAGCGGTCCGCCGAAGAGGTGAAGCACTCCCATTGCGACCGGGATACCCAGTATGTTATAAAAGAATGCCCAGAACAGGTTCTGACGTATATTTCTGATCGTTGCACGGCTCAGCTTAAGTGTTCTGATCACATCGCGCAGGTCGCTTCTTATAAGTACAATATCGGCTGCTTCCATAGCCACATCGGTGCCAGAGCCAATGGCTATCCCGACGTCAGATGATGCGAGGGCAGGGGCATCATTGATGCCGTCGCCGACCATTACCACCGTTTCACCTTCATTCTTCAGTCTTCTGATCTCTTCAGCCTTGTCTCCCGGCAGGAGTCCTGACAGCACTCTGTCTATTCCCGCCTCTGCGGCCACATGCCTTGCAGTAGGTTCACTGTCGCCGGTTATCATTACCACCCTGTGCCCCATTGCCATCAGTTCGCTTATTGCTTCCCGTGAGCCGGGGCGTATGGTATCGGCGATAGCTATCACCCCTTCGCATCTTCCGCTGACGGCAATATAGAGCAATGTCATCCCTTCACTGGCAAGATGTCCGGCCTGTTCGTCGGCACTGCTCAGATCAATCTTTCTCTCTGTCATCAGCCTTCTGCTTCCTGCAAGCATATGCAGGCCACCGGTGAATGCTTCAACGCCAAACCCCGGCAGGGCGGTGAACCTCTCAGGCTGTCCTGCTGTTACTCCTTCCTCTTCAGCATATGCCATGACGGCCTTTGCCGCAGGGTGTTCTGACCTGCTCTCGGCTGAGGCGGCGAGGGAAAGGAGTTCCTTAATGTCATACGATCCTGTTGAGATAATGCCTGTTACGACAGGCCTGCCGGTTGTGATGGTGCCGGTCTTGTCGAGTACAACTGTTGTGGCCTTGCGGGCAGTCTCGAGCGCCTCACCGCTCTTTATCAGGATGCCGTTCTCTGCACCTCTGCCGGTACCTACCATGACAGCCACCGGTGTCGCCAGACCGAGGGCACAGGGACATGCGATGATAAGGACAGAGATAAGTACGGTAAAGGAGAACTGAAAGTCCCCTGTTGCAATATACCATGCTGCGAAGGAGAGGAGGGCCAGGGACATTACGATGGGGACAAATATGCCCGAGATCCTGTCTGCCAGCCTGGCTATGGGAGCCTTGG
>JALOMM010000006.1 GCA_025455535.1 Bacteroidales bacterium
GATGCTTACCCTGGCATTGTCAACATCAGTATCCGGGGTATATTCAATCCTCATGTCAGATACAATATCATACTTGCCGGTGACGGGAGTACCGTCAGGCGCAGTGACCGTGACAGTTATGTCTCGGGTATTGAGGTTATGATTGATGATCCTTGCCTTACCGGCCCTGAGTGGCAACCCTGTCCTGTTATGTGTCACCTCTTCATATCCCAGGCTCATTCTTCGCATCCCTCCCGGCTGTGTCGTCGTCTCAATCTCCTTGAGG
Source organism: Bacteroidales bacterium (assembly GCA_025455535.1). Lineage (GTDB taxonomy): Bacteria > Bacteroidota > Bacteroidia > Bacteroidales > VadinHA17 > SR-FBR-E99. Next base: position 266 of record JALOMM010000006.1, read on the forward strand.
AACTTAGACTTGTTATAGAGACTGGTCAGGTTGCCCTGGAGGGTAAACTGGAGATTGCTGGAGTTCTTGATAGTGTTACCCGGCCTGATATTGACTGAATCGGGAAAGATTGTGCCGGCAATCCAGTCATACTTGGCGCCGTAACGTGCGTTGGAGCTTAACCAGGAGAGCAGCGGCAGCTTGTTGATCGGAATGTTATAGTTGAGATTCAAAAGGTGGTAGTAGCTGGTCTCCCTTCCCCGGCGCGAAATGTTATCAAGAACCTCCTCACGCCATATCTCGTACTCTTCGGGATAACGGTCTCGGTCGACACCCCCCTCGGGCTCGTCAATACGGGCAACGGCGCTGGAGGTAAAGTCAAACTTCATCTGCTTGGTGACGTCGTACTTCATGTCAAAGAACCTGGTCCACTGAAAATCCTTGGTAAAGGTAGGTTTGATCATCAGACCGGGGTTATTTATGTTCCTTGACTCCACCTCATTGTAATACCTGAACATGTCGCCTCTCAGGGTCAGGTGCTTCGGGAACAGATAGATATTGAAGTCCTTGATCAGCCTGAACGCAGGAGAGCTGAGCCCCTGTGACTTCTGGAAAGGAGTATAGTTCTTCGGCCTGGCCTCATAGTCGTATGTAATGCCGCCCCTGTATGTTTTTTCAACATCTATTGCCGTTTTGGTACCTGTATGATATACTTCGTTGAATGCATAATTCACCGAGACGTTTGCCGGATCCCAGGGCTGAGGCTTTTCTCCTCTCACGTCCACTCCCGCATTGCTGACCGAGAAGGTCTTGCGCCTGGTATAATCCTCGGCAAAATTCAGGATGGAGTCTCTCTCCTCCCTGGTCTCTGCATTGTCAAGCGATTCTGAAAGCAGTATGTCAGGACTCAGGGGATCATATTCGGGTCTTATGCGGTTCTCGGAGAAGCCCATATAAACAGGGATGCGTACTTTTGCCTTTTCGGGAAAGAATTTGCCGAACTCAAGGTTTGTTGTGACGTCATATTGAATTACCTGTTCTATGCTTCGTTCATTGACTTTCGTGTCTATGCTTCCCCATCCCGGAGTGTTTGTCTGCCCGGTAAGGTGCAGCGAGCCCAGGTCTGCCAGCCGTGCCTGCAGGTGAGCGATTGAGGCCCAGCCGCCGTCCTCCCTGAAATCACTGAGGCGCAATTCATTGACCCATAGCTCAGCTGACCTTGGTGCACCGTCGTCATTCTGCGGATCACGGGTCCTGATGGGATTCCTGACACCTACCATAACCACCTTGATATTGCTCAGGTTAGGGTTACCGCTGACTGAAATCCTTGCATTGTCAGCATACATATAGTAAATATCCGATTCGCTCAGTGACGACCCTTCTGCCCGGATGCTCGCATCGCGTGCCTGCTTGGCATCAAGGAGAAGAGAAAGGTCAATGTCAACCCTGTTCTCCTCAGGCCATACCATCAGACGCCCCTCTTCAGTGTCGCTGTAATTGCCGTAGGGAGTGAGCTTGACCGGTATTTCATATTCGTAGAAGTTGTTCTTATAGTCAGTACCGAGCCTCACAAAGACAGTCACCTCATTATCAAGGAGAGGTTCGCCTATCAGCGCTTCGCCATGCACCTCCATCCTCAGCTTCCGGTATTGTCTCATATCAAGTTTCACGTTCTTGTATGTCGCCCTGGCATCTCCGTCAGCGAGGTTCCTGATGCGGAGCACCATAGACTGCTCATTCAGCTGCGTCAGCTGCGGGTTGGCAGGGTCGATGACACGAGAGAATCCCGGAGGCAGCAGGTAGTTTACCGGCTCCTTGCCGGCATTCTCCTCAATGTTGACAGAGCTTACCTCGAAGGTGCCATCCTCCTCCTCAGGTATTGTGATCCGTTCCCCACCCTCAAAGAAGGTAAGGTTGTACTTGCGCCATTCTGACCGCACCAGCTCCAGGCGGGCAAAACGGAGCACAACCTCCTCATCAAAGTTGCGCATGAAGAGCCTGAGGAATCTTATAGACTTGAAGTCGCGGATGGAACCTACTATCCGCTCATGATCCGTTACAGGTATCTTGAAAAGGTACCACTTCACCGGCGACTTTTCTCCGTTGGCAAATGTTGCAACATATTCACGCTCATCGACAATGAAATTCGTTCCGACTACAAAATCCTCGCGTCTCAGGCTGACATGATACTGGTAATAGCTCTCCGTCTCACTGAGTGTGTTGTCACGGTTGATGTCCTCCATGTCAGGCATCGTCGATCCGGTTGTCGGATAAGACTCATTTGACATCTCAGAGGTAGGAGAGTTGCCATCTGTGCCGTTGAACCGTTTATACCTTTCAAGGATACCCAGTTGAAGCAGGTCATAATCGGTGCCACGGAAATAATGAAAATTGTCATTTGACGGATCGGCAAAGATGCTGTCGAGCAGCTCGGGCCTTATCACTGCCCCTACCGCCTGCAGGTAGCTGTCAAAGAAGGCTGTCTCATCCTCGCTGCTTAATCCGTCAAGACCGACATCCTGGTAGCGCCGTGATTCGGGGTCATTGTCAAATGCCTGCACCACAGCCTGTACTGTTGGCACCCTGCCCCATACCGTTGTGTCAACATTTATCAGGAGGGGTGAAGTAGGCAGGCCGTTCTCGAACTGTTTGCGCGAGTCACGCAGTATATCCTCCGAAATGTTTCCCAGGTTGAAATAGAGATCGCCCCCCTCATGGTCGGTGTTCTCGGCATACGGGTCCATGACCCAGAACTTGATGTACTGGATATTGGCAGATTCAAAGTCATTTGTAATCAGCTCGCGCATCATGCCGCCCCACCTTGTCCGCGGTGAGTTCAGCAGTCCGTCCTGGCTCAGTCCCGCAGAGTAGGGCCCGGGTAACACGTCGAAGTTGAACGGACCTCTCTCACCGGGATAAAAGGCAATGTTCAGCACCGAAATAGTTGTCGGGATACCGCTCGGTGACTCTTTGTACGGAAAAATCTCAGTCTCGTATATTTCCCTGACATAGTGGCTTGACTGGAGGTCAGGGTCAGCCCTTATATGGTCAGGTGTGGTGGAGCCGTTTCGCAGAAACAGGGGGTCAATGACATACCACGCTGTCTGTGCCCTGTTGAAACCCGAACGGAGGTCATTGTTCAGCTTCGCCTCGGGGAAGAAGGCTTCCTGCCCCAGCGGTATGCTCGCCAGTGACCATGCGTTGAATGAGCGGAGATCAAGCGATATCTCACTTGCCTCAAAGTCATCGATATATACTGCCCCTTCTGAAGATATGGCTTTGTTATGCCCCGGTACAAGATGTGCAAATTCACCGAAGAAATCTATCGAAGACGGGGCATTGGTCTCAATGAACGGCAGCCAGTCTATCATGTTTGTCAGCATGGGCGCATCGGCGCGGTAAGAGGCATCAAACCCGTACATGGTGTTGGTGATGGGATCATCACCGTATGTGACCTTCTGGGTATATGGCCTTTCATTCAGCCGCAGCACGGTGCCGCCCAGGTTGAACCGGTCAGAGAAACGGTAGTTTATGTGTGTACCCAGAAGTGACTTTGTCTGCAGGCCGTAAAACTGGTTGCTCTCAAGCGACACCTGTACCGGAATCTCAGACTCGATGATGGCAGGGTTGATAATCTTAACGGAGCCAAGGTTGTAGTCAACGGTATAATCCACATTCTCTGTGAGGGTCGCACCGCCGGCCTTCACCTTTACCGATCCCTGAGGGATGTTGGCAACATTAAGTCTTATCTCCGAGCCCGTCGCTGAGGCAAACTGTCCGCTGAGGGTATACTTGTTCTTCTCGGCCATCTGCCTGGCGACAGTCTGGGTCGAGTCATACAGCTCGGTGAAGACATATTTGTCTATCTGCTCCGGGTCTGTGATATATTTAAGCAGATGCCTCCCGAAGGGCTCCCTGACAGGGAAGATGATCCTCCCCCTCTCTGCCATTACGGTTATCCCCTCAACAAAGTCGAACAGACCGTCGGGCTGCCTGTCAAGCTGCGAGTTCAGCACGTCAAGACCGAGGGCCTGGAGCAGTATCTGGTCTTCAATGGGGGTGCCCGGAAGATAATTAAGGGTATTGCCCGACTTGTCATCCTGATACAGAATATTCACCTCGAATTTTCTCTGTTCAATGCGCCCTGACCCTATATTGTAAATGTTCTTCATCATGAGCTGCCAGGTGGGTATCCTCGGACTGAGGGTTGTCCCTTTTATGAGCTTGAGGATAAGTGCGTCAGGGGCAGTCACTCCATCGGTTGAGAACTCTCCCACCTTGAATACCTGGCCGTTGTAGGTATACTCGTACGCAACAGCCAGCACCTCATCATTATTCAGGGCTACATTCAGCGAAATAAAACCCAGCTGCCTGTTGACCGTGAATTCCCTCTCACTCAGCTTGCGGGCGTTTTCTATCTTCTCAAAGTCACGGCCAATCTGAAAGTCGGGATAGAGAGGAGAGAGTACATCGATGATACGGTCAACGTCACGCACCCCGCTGTATGTAGTCAGAAGCTCGTTATAGAGTCCGTTGCTGCTGTTGTCAGGATTGACAGGTGAGCCCGGCGTGCTCTGGAATTCAGGCACATCATTATAAATATTTGGCTGGTTCTCAGCCAGGTCAAGGAAAGCGACGATATTACGGTTGTTGACATCCTCAAAGCGGCTTGTCTGATTGGTGATCCACACTTCAATCTTTTCAATGTTGACCCCCGTGCTTACGATCGGCAGATTCTCAAGTGATGAGTCAAAATGATCCTTGAAATCCTGAGACAGGTAGAAGTGCCTGTTGGCTTCGTAATTGTCAGCAGTTATCTCATAATCAGATATCTGTGCTCCGCCCTTCATCTCCACCACTGACGACTCGCCCTTCTGCTGTGAAAAGACTGTCGTCATGGTCATCTTGCCGAACTGAAGCTCAGCCTTCAGCCCGAAGAGGCTGTAGCTGCTGGCTATCAGCGTCCCGTTCAGAGGCAGTGTGACGTTACCTGCTTCAAGCTTCTGCAGGATCTCGTCCTCCTTGCCCGAGTACTGAAGCTTGATCTCGTTCTCAAACTCAAACATCGCCTCAGTATTGTAATTTATGCCAAGCTCCATCTTGTCACCTATCGTGCCGGTGACATTCATCTGTATCTTCTCCTGGAAATCGAACGTAGTGATCGTGCGAAGATTTTCCGCCAGTGTCGGGTTTTCAGTGTTGGAAACATTGAGTCCGAAAATGAGTTCGGCTGATCCCTGAGGCACAATGTTGATGACGTTGCTGCCAAAGATCCTATCGAAGGTCTCTCCGCCCACCTCTATCTGCGGTATGAGCGATGACCTGTAGCCGGAGGCGTCACCCCTCAGGGTGGCATCCCAGTATTCACGCATGGCCTGCTCGAACTCGTACCTGCGGTATTCCTCCGGGCTCATGAAGACCGGTCTGCGGTAGTCAAGGGTGCCTGCCTTCTGGTAGACAATATACTGGTTGTTACGGCCGTCATATTCTACCTTTGTGGTGATATTTGACGGGTTCGACAGGTAGAGTGGCGATGATCTCTGTGCCTCCCATGGCATTGCGGGGTCAGGCCGGAGCCTTAGCAGTGTGTCGCCGGGATTGGTCTGGGCAGTGACAATGAGGGATATCAAAGAGAGGACTGTAAACAGACCTGTCCTGATTATCAGACCTCTATTTTTGACAGAAAACTGCAATCCGGCACCTCTGGTTTATAAGAGTTTCAGCGCCTTCCTCACTATCTCCTCCACCGGGAGTGTCCTGTTCTCCTTCAGGAGGTTATCAATCACCTTCACTGCGCTGCTCCTGGCAAAGCCAAGCATCACTAATGCAGATAACGATTCTTCGCGCGCTGTATTGTCGGAAAATGCAATTATTTCGCCGGAACCGGCATGTTTTCCTACTTTATCTTTAAGATCAACAATTATCCTCTGTGCTGTCTTTAATCCTATCCCTTTTACTGACTTGAGGGTGTTTACATTAGCTTCGGTTATTGCCTCCCGCAGATCAGCCGGTTTAAGTGATGAGAGCATTATGCGGGCTGTATTGGCACCCACGCCTGAAACGGTTATCAGCAGCCTGAAGAGGTCACGCTCCTCAGCTTCGGCAAAGCCGTACAGCAGGTGCGCGTCTTCTCTTATGGCTTCGTGGACGAGTATCTTGCACCCGGCCGCCTTGTCAAGGGCTGCATATGTGTTCAGGGAGATGTTCAGGCTGTAGCCGATCCCATTGTTCTCGACAATGACAAAGGCAGGGTTCAGTTCGGTGATTGTTCCGGTTATATAGTCAATCATGCTGTATGATCATAATTTTCAGTCTCAGGCGGAAGCTCATCCACATGGTCAGCCTGAAACTCTATCTTCTGAGGCTGTAAAGGGTTGCGGCTTATCTCAGTATACATCTGCCTGTTGCGGAAGATGTCGCAGGCGGTATATATAGCCTGACGCATCGAATTACCTGATGCTTCGTTCTTTCCTGTAATGTCGTAGGCGGTACCGTGAACCGGGGAGGTCCTTATCACTGACAGCCCGGCTGAGAAATTCACCCCCGTGTCAAATGCCAGTGCCTTGAAAGCCCCCAGTCCCTGATCGTGATACATTGCCAGCACTGCATCGAATTTGCTGAAGTGTCCTGACCCGAAGAAACCGTCTGCAGAGAAAGGTCCGAAAGCAAGGATACCCTCATCATTGGCCTTTGCTATTGCAGGAATGATGATCTCCTGTTCTTCGGTTCCCAGCAGCCCTCCGTCACCGGCATGGGGGTTAAGGCTGAGAACAGCTATGCGTGGTCCGCGCACGGCAAAATCCTGCAGCAGCGAACGGTTCAGCAGCTTAAGCTTTCGCATGATGAGCTGTGGCGTTATGGCACCGGCCACATCCCTGAGAGGAAGATGCTCAGTGACAAAACCCAGCTTCATACTCTCACATATCATCAGCATGAGAACATCTGAACCGCTGACCTTTGCCTTCAGGTAATCGGTATGCCCGGTAAAGGCAAACTTGTCAGACTGGATGTTATTCTTATCAATCGGACCGGTGACAAGCACATCTATCTTCCCCTTTACAAGGTCATCGACAGCATGCTCCAGGGCAGCGAGGGAAGCTTCTCCGGCCTCACGGGTCGACTTGCCCAGCTCGACGCGTACCTCGTCACCCAGGCAGTTGATTAAGTTAGGCTTCTTCGGGTTGGCCTCCTCAGCAGAGCGAATAGAATTGAAAGTGAAAGTTGTTACGTTGAGTACCTTGCGATGGTAAGCCGCAACCTTTGGCGAGCCATAGACGACAGGCACACAGAAATCATGTATCAGAGGGTCAGAGAGGGCCTTGATGATCACCTCATACCCGATACCGTTGATATCACCGTGTGTAATACCTGTTATTATCGGTTTTCTTTCCATTATGAATACGGTATGATGAATGCGGAAACCCGCATTGATGGTTGTAAAGTTAATTAAATAATTGAATGATTTAGCTTTAAAATATTACCTTTGCCCTCTCGCCTGACAATGCGCAGAGTATCATAAAATGGCAGTCACAGAACATTTGTACATTAAGGCTTCAGAAGGTGTGAGGCTGACACCGGCCGAGGCACTTATCCTCTGGGAAGAGGCGCCTCTTTCGATGCTCATGTACGTTGCCGACCTCAGACGCAGGGGCATCCATAAAGGTGATGGTGTGGGGTGGATGATTGACCGTAATATTAATATTACAAACATCTGCTTCTCTCAGTGCCGTTTCTGCAACTTCTGCCGCACTTCGAAAAGCGACGAGGCCTACGTGACCACAGACGCCGAGTATGACCGCAAGATAGGTGAGCTCATCACCCTCGGGGGAGACCAGCTTCTCCTTCAGGGGGGGATGAACCCTGCACTTGACCTTGCATATTATGTCAGTCTCTTCAGCCGACTCAAGAAACGGTGGCCGGCAATCAAGCTTCATGCCCTCGGTCCGCCAGAGGTGGTATATCTTGCCCGGAAAGAGAAAATGAGTTACCGCGAAGTGCTTGTGGCCCTTCATGATGCCGGACTAGACTCTCTTCCGGGTGCCGGAGCCGAGATACTTGTCGACAGGGTCAGAGAGATAGTTTCTCCGGCCAAGGCGACAGCCGATGAGTGGCTTGGTGTCATGCGCGAGGCACACATGCTCAATCTGCCTGCATCAGCTACGATGATGTTCGGTCACGCTGAGACGGTTGCCGAACGCATTGAACACCTGGTCCGCCTGCGCGATCTTCAGGATGAGAAGCCTGACGGCCATGACGGCTTCATCACCTTTATCCCGTGGCCATTCATGGATCGCGGAACACCACTGGCGGAGAAGTATGGCATACGCAGCAACGTGACAGCCGCAGAATACCTGAAGATCATAGCCATCAGCAGGCTGGTGCTTGACAACATACCGAACATACAGTCTTCGATCCTGACCGTCGGGGCAGAGACAGCAATGATCTCGCTGCATGCCGGCGCCAATGACCTGGGTTCGGTAATGATAGAGGAGAATGTCGTCAGCGCTGCGGGCGATCCCTTCAGGACCAGTCCGGAAGAAATGAAACAGATCATAACGGAAGCCGGCTTCACACCCGTGAGAAGAGACCAGCGCTACAGGCCATACGTGCCTGCCGGCAACTGATCTTGCGTTCAGGAGCTCTTCCTGACAGTATACATCAGCGTCTCTACCTGCCTGAGCAGCTCTCTCTTGTCATCGCGCGGCGCATATACGAAACCGGTGACAATAACAGCGCGTGAAGTCTCAGGGTCAATGAAAGCATATGTGATGAATGGTCCCCCCATATAGCCTCCCTCGAGTGTCCACAGTCCGCGCATCTCAATATATTCGATGTCATTGCGCCTGAACGAGCGGCAGGTGGCAGGCACCCGTTTCTCGATGATCATATATGACTGGCCGTCGGGCCCCTTCACCTCTGCCGACGTTACTTTTTCTGTTATGTCTGCAAGCTCAATACACCCTATGACTGACATTATCCGGTCACTGAAGGAGACTATCACCGACTGCGTCGTTGAAGGTGTCTCGGCTGATATCATCACTCGTCCCTCGCGGTTGAAATCACTCTTGTAGCCCGCCGGCATAATGATCTCATAACTCCCGCTGCCGGAGGTGACTATGCTTTTATTCTTCCCGGCCGAGTTCTTCAGCCATGCCGTAAGCCTCTCACGTTCAGCATCATTGATGCGCTGACGGATGGCTGAGGCATTTTCGCTTGCTATCTTTCTCAGGCTCAGGGAGTCGGGGGCTGTCAGGCTGATGACCAGTTGTGTCTCAGCCCACCTGTTCCGTGTGTAAGTGACTGAAGGCTCTGTGGCCGTCATGTCAATATGCGCAATAATGACATTGCGGTGGGCCAGAAAGATCTCACGGAATCCTTCGGGATTCACATGAAGAAGTTTGAATGCAGGCTCGGGCTGCGGAAGCCCCACCAGTACGGCTGCAACCTCATCCCTGATGGTCTTGCCGGTCTCCCCCGTCCAGAGTGCCCTGTCCATCACCACCAGTACCTCACCGCTTGCCCCTGTGACATTGGGGAGTGTCCTGGTAAGCGATGAGTCTCCGCATGATGAAACCACCGTCATTGCAATAAGACAAAAAAACGAAAGAAGCCTCATAACTATATTTTCTTTGAAATAAAAAGCCTGCACTCGCATGCAGGCTCATTCTATAGACAAGATGACATTATTTATCTTCTCCGAGGCCTTTATTGGCATCACTGGCATCAGTGTCCTTGGCTTTCTTGAACTCCTTCAGCCCCTGACCTATCCCTTTCATCAGTTCAGGTATCTTGCGTCCGCCAAAAAGCAACACTACGATCACAAGTATCAGGATTATTTCAAGAGGTCCTATCTTTCCCATGGTTGTGAGTATTTATTTATGCAAATGTACAAAATGTTTGTCAAAGGTTTAAAATATCATTCGATAATCATTTCCTGATAAGCCTGAGTATGTCATTGCCGTTGGCAAATATCAGCAGCGCAAGAAGAATGATCATGCCGGTTATCTGTGCATACTCGAGGAACTTGTCGCTCGGTTTCCTTCCCGTCACAACCTCATAGATCAGGAACATCACATGCCCACCGTCAAGTGCCGGAATGGGAAGGATATTCATCACGGCGAGAATCAGCGAAAGGAAGGCGGTGAGGTTCCAGAACGACTGCCAGTTCCAGACCCCGGGGAAAATACTGCCTATAGTTATGAATCCGCCGAGTGATTCATATCCCTTTGTCTCCCTTGAAAAGATGAGCTTGAACTGCTTCAGGTAATCGCTTGTGGTCTTGAATCCCTTTGCCACCCCGGCAGGGATGGCCTCGAAGAAGTTGTAGTGCTTTGTATTGAACTCGAAAATATCCGACGGTTCCCTGTAAATTCCGAGGATCCCTTCTTCAGAGGCAGTGACCCGGAAATCTATCAGCTCCTCTCCCCTTTTGACTGTTACTTCGAGAGGATTTCCCCTGTTGGCAGCGATGTACCCCTGGAACTCGTCATACCATTCGAAGCGGATGCTGTCAAGAGCTATCACCTCGTCGCCCGTAGCAAGCCCCGCAGCCCGTGCAGGCGATTCCTTGGCAAATTCCGAGATCACAAACGGCCCGAAAGGTATCCTGGCATCGATGACATCGGTGTTCTTAAGGAGAAGAGGGATGAACTCACGACCTACAGGGACATCGACTATCTCTCCCTGTCTGTCAACTGTAATGACCTTCCTGTCATTAAGTATGATGTCGGGTATGATTGAATAGAAATTGTCAACGGGCTCACCGTCAAGGGATAATATTTTATCTCCGTTGCGCAGCCCCATGGCATACCCTGTCGAGTCTGTCAGGATACCGTATTTTACATTTGCCGCGGGAAGATATGTCTCACCCCAGAAGCTGAGCACGGCTACATAAATGATCATTGCGAAGATGAAGTTGAAGACCACTCCTCCCAGCATTATAAGGAGGCGCTGCCATGAAGGCTTTGACCTGAATTCGTAAGGCTGCGGAGGCAGCTTCATCTGCTCACGGTCCATCGACTCATCTATCATCCCTGAGATCTTGACATAACCGCCGAGGGGTAACATCCCGATCCCGTATTCCGTATCGCCTATCTTGCGTTTGATGATAGCCCATGGCCAGTCGAAGAAGAGAAAGAACTTCTCCACCCTTGTTTTGAAGATACGGGCGAACATGAAGTGTCCCAACTCATGTATGATGACAAGAATTGAAAGTGCCAGTAAAAGCTGAATGATTTTGATCAGAACAGTCATTGTTTTGGTGTTTTACTTATATATTCCGTTGCGAGGCTTCTGCTTCTGCTGTCAGTCTCCTCATAAGCAGTCATGGAGGCCTCGGTGCTGAGCATTGTTTTTTCAAGTACATATTCCACAGCGCCGGCTATACCCAGGAAGCCGAGCCTGCCCTGCAGGAAGGCAGCGACGGCCACCTCGTTGGCAGCGTTGAGTGCGCAAGGCATGTTGCCCCCTGCGGTGAGGGCGGCGCGCGCCAGGGAGAGGCTGCGGAAACGCTGTAAATCAGGCTCTTCGAACGTCAGGGAGCCTATCTCAAGCAGTGAGGGGCGCGGAAGGTCAGTGACCACCCTCTCGGGGTATGTGAGGGCATAGATGATAGGCATCCTCATGTCAGGCATACCCATCTGAGCCTTCATCGACCCGTCGGTGAACTGAACCATCGAATGAATTATTGACTGCGGATGAATGATAACATCTATCTTCTCTTCCGTAAGACCGAAGAGCCAGTGGGCTTCTATCACCTCCAGCCCCTTGTTCATCATCGTGGCCGAGTCGATCGTTATCTTGCTTCCCATGCTCCAGTTGGGGTGCCGCAGAGCTTCTCCCGGGGACACATGTATAAGCTTCCCGGCCGGCGTGTTGCGGAACGGCCCGCCCGACGCGGTGAGAATGATTCTCTCCACCGAGTTTTCTGGCTCACCGTTGATGCACTGCATTATGGCAGAGTGTTCTGAGTCGACAGGCAGCAGCCGGCTGCCCGTCACCGATGCCGTCTTTGTTATCATCTCACCGGCGACCACCAGTGTCTCCTTGTTGGCAAGTGCCACCTCCCGGCCTGCCGCCACGGCAGCAGCGGTGGGACGCAGCCCGGCAAACCCCACCATGGCTGCGACGACGGTATCGACACCCTCTGATGTGGCAACCGTATCAAAGGCATCACGCCCTGCCAGCACCTCAATACCAAGCCCTGCAAGGCCATCCCTTAGCCTGCCGTAATGTGCTTCATGGCCGATGACGACCGTTGATGGCCTGAACCGCCTGGCCTGCTCAATCAGAAGATCAGCATTGCTCCATGCTGTCAATGCCGCCACACTGAAGAGGTCAGGGTACCTCGACACTATCTCAAGCGTCTGAGTGCCTATCGATCCTGTCGAGCCTAGGATTGCCAGTCTTTTATGCATCTTACGGCCGGCGGTTAAAAGAATATATATTGGGTCGGATCAAGCGGCTCACCGTTATGCCAGAGCTCAAAGTGGAGATGCGGACCGGAGGTGTATAACTCGCCTGAATCACCTACAATAGCGATAGCCTCACCGGCCCATACCCTGTCGCCCATCTCCTTCAGCAGCCTGGCGTTGTGCTTGTAGACCGAAACAATGTTGTGGCTGTGCTGTATCATGATCACAAAACCGGTCTCCATGGTCCATCCGGTCATTATCACCGTACCGTCAAGGGTAGATGATACCACGGCCTTTGAAAGGGTTACGATATCGGTGGCATAATGCCGGGTGCGAGGGTCAAAGTTACCGGACACTATCCCTTTTACCGGAGGGAAAAAGTGAATGTTAGCCAGGCTGGTGCCACGCTCAGGCCCGCCTGCCGATTGTGTCACGTTGTATTGCTCCTCCTGTTCAATCCTCGATCTCATCACAGAGTCTTCAGCCGATCGCTGGAAGACGATGTTGCTGTAGTCACGGGTGCTGTCTCTCATGGCCACCCTGTCAATAGGCTGTCTGCCAGAGATGACATCGTTCAGATCCTGGAAATATTTGTCCCTGATCTTAAGTTCATGTTCAAGCGAGTCGAGCATCAGGGCATTCATGATGATCGTCCGTCGCAGCGTCACATCGGGGTAGCCGGGGATGAACTCACGAAGGTTGGTGAAGGCAATGAGTGAGGTAGTGAGACCGATAATGAAGAATACTGCCACTGAAAGAGCGAGAAAAGCGGCTGATTTGGAAAGACGGACACGCCACACCTCCTCATAGGTGGTGTCATTGAATATGGCGAAGCGGAACTTGTCTCGCCAGCTGCTTCTCTTTTTATCGTTATTGGCCATCTCTAATTGCTTCAGAGGTGACAAAGATAGTAATCATGTTCATAAAGTCTGCAGAATCGCGGAAGTCATAATTAAACTCTGAGGCTAAATTTGCATCCGATAATAAATATCTGATATGAGATCCATGCTTATTCTTTTACTGGTTCTTTCGGTGACCTGCTGTAACAAAGAAGATAACGACGAACCGTCACTCTATTTTCCTCCGGCAGGGACCACGGAATGGGCAGAGTCCGAACCATCGGCACTGGGATGGAACACAGCGGCTCTCCCTGACCTGCTGGACTTCCTCGAATCATCCGGCACCAGGGCTTTTATCGTCCTGAAAGACGGGAAGATAGTCATTGAGGAATACTTCAGCACCGGGCTGACAGGTCTGCCGTTCACAGCCACAAGCTACTGGTACTGGGCCTCGGCAGGCAAGACCCTCACTTCACTGCTTGTCGGGATAGCACAGCAGCAGGGTCATCTTGATCTGGCTGATAAGACATCTGATTACCTCGGAACCGGGTGGACCAACCTGACAACAGCCCGGGAGGACAAGATTACCATCCGGCATCAGCTTACCATGACCACGGGTCTCGATGACGGTGTGGCCGATAATCACTGCTTCGATCCGTCATGTCTCATTTTCAAGGCTGATTCCGGTACGCGGTGGGCATACCATAATGCTCCCTATACACTTCTTGACGAGGTGATAAGCAGCAGCACCGGTTCTGAATTCGATGCATATTTCAACACGCAGATAAGAGACAAGACAGGCATGGACGGACTGTGGAGCTGGGTTGACAATGACCATGTTTACTTCAGCACTCCCAGGTCAGCGGCACGATTCGGTTTGCTTGTACTGAATGGGGGAAAATGGGATAAGACTACGGTTATTTCTGATACTGAATACTTTAATCAGATGACAAATACATCGCAGAGCATCAACAAGTCATACGGGTATCTCTGGTGGCTGAACGGAAAGGGATCTTATATGATCCCCCAGTCACAGCTTGTCTTACCTGGAGATATGGCTCCGTCAGCGCCGGATGATATGATTGCTGCCATGGGAAAGAACGGGCAGCTGATAAATGTTATCCCATCGGATAACATTGTGGTTGTAAGGATGGGAGAAAATCCTGATGGCTACCTGGTCCCTTCAGGCTACCAGGAAGACATATGGGAGCTTCTCTCTGAGGTAATCAGATAGGCTGTGTCACCACCCTATGCCATAATCCTCCCCGAAGTTGCTTGAACCACCCCAGAAGGTGCCGTGCTGATGGTCAAATCCGATTGCAGTCACCGGCCCGCTGGTCCGCTCCTGGAACGATAGCCTGTAACCCATCCCGGTAAGCTCTTTCCTCACCCACTGGGGTACACTGTTGTTCAACATCAGTCCTCCCGGCACTTTCTCGTGATCGCCAAAGCTTGAGTACATCTGCAGCGTCTTGAATGAGGGTGCTTCACAGGCTTCCTGTACTGTCATTCCAAACTCGACAATGTTCAGGAAGAACTGCAGCAGCAGCTGATCCTGCTCGTCGCCCCCCTGTTTCGCAAAGGCGAGGAACGGCTTGCCGTCTTTCATGGCGAGAGTGGGGGTGAGTGTCACGCGCGGCTGTTTGCCCGGTTCAACCACATTGAAAGGGTTCTCCTTCTCGTCAAGCACGAAGGCCTGCATCCTCTGACTCATCCCCACGCCGGTGTTTCCTGCTATGCATGCAGGTATCCATCCGCCGCTGGGGGTGACGGAGACAACCCA
>JALOMM010000144.1 GCA_025455535.1 Bacteroidales bacterium
CAAAACGGTTTGTTCAGAGCTCTTCGACCTCGATTATTTCAAAAGGTACCCGAAGTATGGCCTTGAAATCCTCCCCGGCATCGAGCATATTCTCATCGCCGTTCTCGCAGAACCAGCGTATAAGGACCTCACTGTTGCACTCATACAGCTTTTCAAACTTCCTCAGGAGTGAGTGTATCCTGTTCGAGGAGCTCGTATTGAAAAACTCAAACTTCATGTTAAGAATTGTACGCGATGCTGGCTGCGTGCTGTATCCTTCAATAAATTCAAACAGAGGACTGTAAAATTCGATAGAGTTTTCAGGAATTGACTTTCCCTTTATTTCAAACAGCCCCCGCTCCGGATCAAAGTAAATTGACGGAGTTTTAGGTGTCTCTTTTATCACAAACTTCTCCATGGCAACAAAGCAGAAGACTATAAATATAGTTTTTTTAACTGAATCAGACAAGTTAAAACGGCACCATTTGATTAATCATAATTTTTTTAGTTTGCTTTTGCTATTTTTGGGCCTGAGAAGACAGACAGGCGACATACAATCCGGAATAATGAGAATAAAAGGCAGGCGCATCCTTACTGTAATGCTGATGACCATGATTGCACTGGCATCAGGATTCAGGTCCGCTGCGAAAGACATCGTCATTGAGGGGACCGTTACAGATGAAGCCGGTGCCTTGCTCATGAACACCAGGGTCTCATTCTTTCTCAATGCCAGGGAGTATTCTTATGTCACCGGCTCCGACGGAAGGTATTCTTTAAAGATATCAGGCACTTACAGCGATGTTCCCGGAGAGTTCCAGGCTGGCAGGCCGTATCCCGTTCCGTTCACCTACTCCGTAAGTATACCGTTTATAATCAACAGTGACGGCGACCTGACATTCACCGTTTATAATATTACAGGGCAGAAGATCAGGGTAATGCAATTCGATGCTGTCGCCGCCGGAAGCTATAACGTTGTCTGGGATGGCTGCAGCCAGAACGGCTCTCCGCAGCGGCCCGGCTTCTATGTCTATGCCCTCACCTTCAAAGGAAGGACATACGGCGGAAGACTGATAAAGGCAACGGGAGCAAGCAATTCATCTGCAGCCTCGGGCCTCGAGCCTGTCATGATGCCGCCGCAGCCTCCGGTAACTGATGAGTCAATGCGGTTCAGCCTGATAGCGGAGGTGACCAAAACAGGCTTTTATCCGGTCAGGCTGACAGATATAACTGTTGCACAGGACACAGTCATTGACTTCGTTCTGGCACTGAGTCAGTCATTACCGTTCAGGGTGTCAGGGAACTATATCGCACGGTATGAAAACGCCGGCTACAGGTCGATGATACTCAAGGGTATCAATCTCGGTTCATCTCCTCCGGGCTATTTTCCGGGAGAGATAGCCTATGCCATCACCCCTGAGACTTATGAGAGATGGATCAGACACATAGGTGAGTCGGGCTTCAACAGCATAAGGGTGTATACCCTTCATCCTCCTGTCTTCTATGAGAAGCTGGCAGAATATAATCAGAGAAACCCTGATAATCCTGTGCTCCTCTTTCAGGGCATATGGCTTGAGGAGGTGGAAGATGCCCATGACCCGGCAGCCTATGACCTCTTTAACCGCAGACCCTCATTCGGCAACGAGATAGAGGAAGTGGTAAACTGTATGCATGGCAACGGCAATATTCCCTTCAGGTACGGAAAGGCCTACGGCATATACAAGACAGACATATCACGGTGGACAGCCGGATATATCATAGGCCGGGAGGTGGCTCCGCAGGAGGTTGACACCACAAACAAATTTCACCCCTCGGTCAGCTCCTTCACAGGAACCCGGTTCAGCATCACCGGCGGCTCTGCTACAGAGGCGTTCGTGACAGAAATGCTTGACAAGGTTGTTACATATGAATCAACAAGTTACTCGGTAACGCGTCCTGTCAGTTTCTCCAGCTGGCCTACCCTTGACCCGCTGGAACACCCCACTGAGATCCATACCGATGAGGATGTAGCATCTTTCGACATTACAAAGATCACCGGCGCCACGCAAAATGCAGGTCTCTTTGCCAGTTATCACGCCTACCCCTACTACCCGAACTTCATCAGCCAGCAGCCTGACTATCAGACATACAGTGACACCTACGGTCCGAACAGCTATCTCGGATACATCACAGCGATGAAAAACCATTACAGCGATATACCGCTGGTGATCGGCGAGTTTGGAGTTCCCTCGAGCTGGGGCAGCGCCCATCAGTCATTCAGTGATATGCATCACGGCAGTTACTCGGAGATACAACAGGGTGAAAAGAATATACGCATGATGAATAATATTCTTGATGCGGGCTGTGCCGGAGGATTCATGTTCGCATGGATGGATGAGTGGTTCAAGAGGACCTGGATAGTCTTGTATCTTGAAGCTTATGGCATAGAGTCAGGGTCAGAGACGATCCCCACACGTCAGCTGTGGCATAACGAGACCTCCCCTGAGCAGTGCTTCGGACTGCTGGCATTTGAACAGAAGGAGAGGGATGCCTTTGTCTCATACAGCCTTGATGCACCGTCAGGGCCGGTAAGCTCTGTCAGGGCTACGCATGACGAAGGGTACTTCTACCTTGAGATCAGTACCGCAGCTGCTCTTGCTGAGGAAGATAAACTCATGATAGCATTCGATACCTACCTGGGCGGCACCGGTGAATCGCAGCTCCCTGACGGATCAGTCATAGCAAACAGGGCGGAATTTCTCCTGACACTTGATCTTTCAGAAGATTCGGCCCTGCACCATGTTACTGCCGCCTATGACATGAACGGCCTGACTGTTAGATTCAATCTGACAGATCCCTCAGTTCAGAAATACAAGAGCACCGTCTCCGACGGGGCGCCATGGAACTTAATGAAATGGATCAATGACGGCTTCGAACTTACCGAAGATGAACTGGGCAGAGTCCCTCTCGAGCATGCGACCGGCTTCAGCGCAGGTAACAGGGCTGCAGTGGCATGGAACGGCAATGGCATAAAGATAAGATTGCCATGGACCATGCTCTATTTCAATGACCCGACGCAGATGAGAGTAAATGACGGAGCTGTCTCATACGACGGAGGGTATAACTTTGAAATCTTAACCTCCGTATCAGACGGGATTGCTGTTTCAGTCGAACATAAAGGTATTGTGACAAACAGCACAAACCGCTATCGCTGGCCTACATGGCTGATAGTTCCACCCACCGGTGAGAGGGAAAAAGGTTCTCTCAGTGTCATAAAAGAGGGGTTGAACGTTATACCTGATTATTTCAAGTAGGTGACAGGATTGTCAGGCAGTTTTGACGCTTTTCTTCTTCTGAAAACCGCTCCTCTCAGCTTTTCCCCATCCCTTCTTGCCGCGCATGACCTCGAGATTGCCTCTGACGGCAAAATAGGTGTGTACGGGATAGAAGAACGGTTCAAGAAACGCTGTTCCGATAAGCCTGAGCACATCACGCTTCTTGCGGTACTTGTGGAAGGTTATCTCTTCAAAGAGCACAGCCCAGGTTGAGAGGCTGACTGCAAAGGTATAGACAAACAGGAAGAGCAGCAGGAAGAACGGCAGGTTCAGCGATCCGGTTATGACAAGGTATATCGTGTAAACAAACCCCATGAATGCTATCAGCGGCGACGCCCATTCGAAGAGAAGCCAGTAGGGATAGCCCAGTATACCCAGCCTTCCGTATCGTCTGTTGAAGAGCATCCGGCGGTGCGCCCACAGTGACTCTATCAGACCCCTTGTCCAGCGTGTCCTCTGCTTGCGCATCGATTTAAGGTCAGAGGGCACCTCGGTCCAGCATAGCGGGTCAGGGATGTAAGTCACCTCATAATTCTCATTATGCTCAGCCATGTAACGCCTCATCCTCAGTACCAGCTCCATATCCTCTCCCACAGTTTTGGTGCTGTATCCTCCGGCCTTGATAAGGGTCTCGCGGTCAAACATACCCATCGCACCTGATATAAGCATCAGTCCGTCAAGATGGCTCCATGCCATTCGGCCAAGGAGAAAAGCACGGGTATAGTCCAGTACCTGCAGCCTGGGAAGAAAACTGGCAGGAAGGTGAATCTCGCGGATGTGACCCCGTTCAATATCGCAGGAGTTGACTATTCTGATGACACCGCCGGTTCCGATAACCTTCTTTTCCTTTTCCTCAAGGAAAGGCTTGACGAGCTTAAGAATTGAGTCGGGCTCTATGATTGAATCGGCATCGATGGAGACTATCAGGTTGCTCCGGCTGAGATTTATCCCTGCATTAAGTGAGTCAGCCTTGCCTCCGTTGTTCTTGTCAATAACCGTAAGACGGTTGTAGGCAGGATCCTTCGATTTATAAACACCTCTGATCCTCTCGCACGGGATGCGGTAGTCAAAGTAATAATTGACTCTCACAAGGTCATATGCATCCCTGATCTTGTCAAACGTGTTGTCAGTAGAACCGTCATTTACGATGATCACCTCAAAGTTATTGTAATACAGCGAAATGAGGGTTCGTATGTTGTCTATGATCGTCTTGCTTTCATTGAAGGCAGGTGCAATAATGGTGATTTTGGGGCTGAGAGGTGAGAGAACCAGTGAATTATAGTTCACATAACTGTTCTTGCGCAGGTATTTCCTGAGAGATAGGGCCGAGTGTATGCCGAGCAGCACATACGTCGTGAAAATGACGATGGTGAGATAAAAGATCAGGTATGCAAAGATGAATCCCATGGTACTCAGTATATCCTCCTGTCAAGCACGTGCCTGACAATTATATTATAGTTTTTATATTCCGACTTCATGATCTTGACGAGTGCCTTGACACCCTCCTCACCCATGTTTTCAATTGCCTTGACAGCTTCTATCTGCAGCTGCACATCGTCTTCCTTGTCAAGCACCAGCTTGAGGAAACCCATCATCGACTCGTCAGGCATCCTGCTCATTGCCCTTACAATCTCGAGACAGTTGTTGTATTCCTGGAATTTATACATCCGTTTCATGGTCTCAAGCGTGCTCCGCATATCAAGGTCACCCGCTACCTGTACTGCGAGCTGGCTTACACGCGCATCACGGTGGAGTAGTATCCTTCTCAGCTCAGGCTCTGCCT
>JALOMM010000145.1 GCA_025455535.1 Bacteroidales bacterium
GGAGTTCATTAAAATAGAGTATTGGCGCCCCGATGGATCGGGGCAGTTGGTTAGAGCGTCCCGATCACAGATCGGGAAGGTCGGGAGTTCATTAAAATAGAGTATTGGCGCCCCGATGGATCGGGGCAGTTGGTTAGAGCGTCCCGATCACAGATCGGGAAGGTCAGGAGTTCATTAAAATAGAGTATTGGCGAGATAGCTCAGTTGGTTAGAGCGCATGATTCATAATCATGAGGTCCGGAGTTCAATTCTCCGTCTCGCTACAAAGAAAAGCCCTTACTGCTCAGCAGTAGGGGCTTTTTGTTGAATGGCTCATGAGATTGCTCAATGAGACATGAAAACAGAAAGCACCGTAAGCGGCGATAGCCGCAAGGGTTTTTCTTTGTCATTGCCCTCTCCGGGAATCACGGCACGCCGGAAGCGTGCCGTAATTCTCCGTCTCGCTACAAAGAGTCCAGTAATACTGCCGGACTCTTTTTTTTGTAAATTAGATGTATGAAATACTACATCTATATCCTTTACAGTCAGTCAAGAGACAGGTATTACATCGGGTATACTCATCATCCTCAGGAAAGACTTGAGGAGCATAATCTTGGAGCAACTGCTTCAACCAGGCCGGGAAGGCCGTGGGTTTTGGTTTACACTGAGGAACACGGCAACAAAGGGGGCGCAACCAGACGGGAACGTGAAATAAAAAAGATGAAGAGCCGAAAGTATATTGAATCTTTGATTAGCTCAAAAACAGGTGATGCGGAGCCTCCCGGTCCACATGCTGAAGCATAGTGAAGATTTTCCAGAATTGTAGTTTCTTACCTCGGTAATCAATAAATTGTATCTATATTTATTTTGTTACTGCCCCCATAAATCCTGTTTTCTGTTTAAGAAATAATTCATTATGAAAGATCTGAAATACAAACAGATAAGCCCTATGGCAATAGATGGCAATCTTATAAAGCTGATTGCATCTGACTGGATGCTTGTCACTGCCGGCACCAGGGAGAAGTTCAACACCATGACAGCCAACTGGGGCGGTGTCGGCTATCTCTGGAACAAGCCGGTTGTCTATGTTTTTGTCCGTCCGGAGCGATATACATATGAATTTATTGAGAGCACCGACGGGTTCACCCTTGCGTTCTTTGATGAAAAGTACCGTGATGCCCTCAATCTTTGCGGAACAAAGAGCGGAAGAGACATTGACAAGGTGGCCGAAACAGGACTGACGCCGCATTTTACGGAGCTTGGTTATCCTGCTTTCAGTGAAGCCCGGCTGGTGCTTGAGTGCCTCAAGCTCTACGGGGAGAGGCTCTCACGGGACGCTTTCCTTGACAGCGAGCCGCTGGTGACCCACTACAGCACCAAGGGAGGTATTCATAAACTGTACATCGCCGAGATCGTCAGGGTCTGGTCCAGGTAAACCGGATGACGGTATGCATTAGATCTGCCGGAACCTTGACAAGTACCGGTTAATTGTTATCTTTATTAGGAAAAGTGTTTAATGCCTGATCAGGTGAATTAAGAATTAAGAATTAGGACACACACATGAGCAAATCATTTTTTCAATCGTTGTACCAGGTCAACACCCGTGTATGGATGACAGAGTTGTCACTTAAGCTTGGCCGTCATGCCACTCTTGACGACATACCCGATACGGAACTTGACAGCCTGTCTGATAAGGGGTTTGACTGGATATGGTTTCTGAGCGTATGGCAGACAGGCGCTGATGGACAGCGCATATCGAGGCAGAATGAAGGCTGGAGGCGGGAGTTTGAAGACACGCTGCCCGACCTTAAGGAAGAAGACATAGCCGGCTCAGGATTTGCCATCACGGCATATACTGTCTCGAAGGATCTCGGAGGCGATGAGGCGCTGTCTCGTCTCCGGACCCGTCTAATGAACAGGGGTATGAAACTGATGCTCGACTTTGTTCCAAATCACACAGCTCCGGACCATCACTGGGTTCATGAACACATCGATTATTACATCCGGGCGAGTGAGAAGGATCTGGAACGGGAGCCGCAGAACTACAGGCGGATCAACTCTGATCAGGGAGATGTCGTTCTGGCCCTCGGGAGGGATCCGTTCTTTTCCGGTTGGCCTGACACGCTTCAGCTTAACTATGGCAATACCGCACTTCAGGAGGCCATGGCCGGAGAACTGACAAGAATAGCAGGGCAATGTGACGGCGTGAGATGTGACATGGCCATGCTGGTGCTTCCCGATGTATTTCTGCGGACATGGGGCATCAGATGCCAGCCGTTCTGGCCCAGGGCCGCCCGGCAGGTACGTGAGGTGAATCCTGAATTCTGCTTCATGGCAGAGGTATACTGGGACCTTGAATGGACGATGCTGCAGCAGGGTTTTGAATATGCTTATGATAAACGTCTGTATGACCGTCTGAAAGAGGGTCACGCAAGACCGGTAAGGGAACACTTTTCTGCAGGTCTTGATTATCAGAGCCGGATGGCCAGGTTTCTCGAGAACCATGATGAGCCAAGGGTTGCAGCTGACTTCGCGGCAGGGATGCATGAAGCGGCTGCCGTCATCACTTTTTTGTCGCCGGGTCTCCGTTTCTTTCACCAGGGTCAGTTCGAGGGGAGGAAGAAGCGTATTTCACCTCATCTGGTCAGAGGTCCGGAAGAGCCTGTCAATAATAGTATTGTGGAGTTTTATGATAAACTGCTCGGTATCCTGAGGATGGCAGCAGTTAGGTCAGGAAGATGGCAGCTTATGGAGTGCCATCAGGCATGGGAGAGCAACTGGACACACAATAACTTTATCTCTTTTGCATGGCAGGGCGAAGAGGGACAAAAAATCCTTGTCGCCGTAAACTATTCACCCTCACGAAGCCAGTGTTACATTAAGCACCCTTTCAGTGACCTGGAGGGCAAGCCGTGGACCCTGAAAGACCTGCTGGGAGGCAACACCTATGAGAGGGAGGGCACCGATCTGCAGCAAAGGGGCATGTACCTCGACGAGCCCGGATGGAAAGCGTATGTCTTCATGCTGGAACCAAAGCAGGAGGGAAGCAACCTGGAGCAGGTGCCGGAATATACTCTCTGATCACAGTACTCAATGGTATTTTGATACTGCATTAAAGATCTGCAATCGTACCGGACTAACATTATAATATTCCCCTTCTTCTGAAAGTCCGGTATTCTGTCTGTTTATCAGCAATATAACCGACAGTTTATCATGCGGAACAACAGCGATGCTGGTTCCGGTAAACCCGGTGTGGCCAAATGATCCTTCCGGAGCATTCTTCATAAATGAATTGGCCGGATCCATCATCCATCCGAGGCCATTTCGGAATTCATCCATTGTCAGGAATGATTCAATCGTTGCCGCCGATATGAATTCTTTTGACCCTGCCATACCGCGGCTGATCAGCATGTCAACCAGTTTCTGAAGGTCGTCAGCTGTTGAAAACAGTCCGGCCGCACCTGATATTCCCCCGTTGGCATACCATGTGTTGCCGTCATTTACCTCTCCTCTGAGCAGGTATGTACGCCATCCGTTCCATTGGTCAGGGTCTATCTCCTTAAAGGTGAATCCGAGGGTCGGATCATGTACCATTCTTCTCTCATATGGATTTCCTGCCGAGGTGGCTGCTATCTTTCTGAATGTTTTGTTCTCCAGGGGATTATAGGAGGTATGCTTCATACCGAGAGGCTGGAAGATATTTTCGTTCATGAACTGCTCCAGAGGAAGTCCGGATACTATCTCAATTATCTCCCCCAGGAGAACGAATCCCAGGTCACTGTATCTCCGTTTTTCCCCGACAGGAAATGCCAGGGGCAGTTCTCCGATGAGACGGTAGCACTCCTCCCTGGATGAGGCCCTGTAATAAAGCGGATACCATTCGTACAGTCCCGCTGTGTGGGTGAGCAGGTGGCGGATGGTTATATCTTTTTTCTCAGGTGTATTGAATGCCTCAATGTACTTGCATACCGGGTCTTCAGGCTTTATCAGTCCTCTGTCAGCCAGGAGCATGATTGAAGTTGTAGTCCCGACAGCCTTGGTGAGCGAGGCAAGGTCAAACAGGTGGTTTACAGTCATTCTCTCCGGTCTGGCCGGCAAATTATGGTTGTAATCATACTTCAGGGCATAGCCATATGCCTTCCGGCAGATCACCCTGTTATCTTTTTTGATCATAATCACGGCACCGGGGATCATACCCATGTCAACCTGGCTCTGAAGGATGCTGTCAACTTCAGCTTTCAGCATTGCCTCATCATTCACGGACTCTGAAGCACATCCGTTTGATAAAAGGATGAGGCCAAGGACGAAGACTGCGGTATACTGTTTCATTTCACCAATTGAATAACTGACTATGGACCATGGTATCCAATCCTCGGTCCCACGGTCTTCCTCAGCAACAGTTCCGAGAATCCTTCTTTTATGAAATTATCGAGCTCGCCTACCGGGTTGAAGCCAAAATCGCAGTAGAGTTTCTTTGCCCTGGTGTTGAACGAGGAGACACATATAAAAATGTTTGGTGAGACCTTGAGTATGATCTCTTCACAGTATCTGAGAAGGGTAGTCCCGAGGCCCTGTCCACGGTACTCTTCGCTGACGCATATGGTCTGAATATATCCTGAAAATGAGCCATATAGCTGAAGCACAGCGAACCCGGCTATTGTACCGTCCACTGTCACAATATGGACATCCCTGAACGGACCCTCGAATGCACCCAGGCACTGTTCGTAACCCATCCCGAGCGTAATCCATGGGTCTGTTTCGGACATCATGCGGGCGCAGACTTTAAAATCGTCGCGGTTGTCCGTTTTTTTGAATATGATCTTATGTTTCTTCACGGCTGCCTCTCTTTCTTATCATTACAAGGAAAGTCACGGTAAGCAAAGCATTTACAAAAATATTCATAAACCCGAAATCAAAATTAAATTCACGGATAAAGTATCCGTTTAGCAGCCATGTAACCAGGGCAGAGGAAACGCATGCCACCGGTACCCATTTCTCCCTGAACTTTATTTTCGTAAAGAGGCCGGTCATATACAATCCCAGGTTTATTTTCGTGAAGAGGCCGGTCATATACAATCCCAGGATCGGTCCGTATGTATACCCTGCGGTCTTGAAGATAGTGTTTATTATTGCCCCCTTGCTGTTCCAGAAGGCCATGACGATAAAAAACATCACGATGTTTACACCTATAAGCACCCTTGATTTGATCTTCCTGATATCTTCCGGAGGTTTGTCTGCGATGTTCATGAAGTCATAGCTGAATGCTGTTGTCAGTGCAGCGATGCATGAGTCAATACTTGCAAAGGTTGATGCTATGACACCAATAAGGAAGGCCACAGCTCCTATCTTCCCGAAATAGTTCAGTGTCAGCAGGGGATATAGCTCATCTGTATTGGTAATAACGCCATTTTGTCTGACGAGGCTGATACCCTTCTGTTCGGCAAACATATATATAAGGACGCCGAGCACCAGGAACATCGTCTGTGCGAAGGCGATAAAAAAACTGAAAGTCAGTACATTCTTCCTGGCATCTATTACATTCCTGACTGTCAGTGTCTTTTGCATCATGCTCTGATCAAGGCCTACAAGGGCGACTGTGATCAGTAATCCGGAGATAAATTGCTTGAAGAAGTTTGACCCAGAGTGAAAATCCCAGTCGAACACTTTTGAATACCGGTGATCAGCCACTGCTGCTGCAAGGTCAGGAAGTGACAGGTTTAATGAATTCCGCACGGAAAGGATTGAGATTATTATAACCGTAAGGAGAAAAAGCGACTGCAATGCGTCGGTCCACACAATGGTCTTTATCCCTGACTTGTTGGTATACAGCCATATAAGTATAAGGACGACGATTATGGTAATGAAGTAAGGTATATGCAGGGCATCAAAAAATGCGTACTGAAGGATCTTGATCGAGAGAAGGAGTCTCAGGGCTGCTCCGAAGGACTGGGAGACAAGGAAAAACATTGACCCTGTCTTGTAGGTGACATTGTCGAACCTGACATTCAGGTATGTGTATATTGAAACCAGCTTCAGCCTGTGGTAGAGTGGAGTGAGAACGAATGCTATGAACAGGTATCCCACGATGGTTCCGAGGATAAACTGGAAATAATAGAGGTTGTTGTTTCCGACATTGCCCGGTATTGATACCAGTGATACGGCAGATATTCCGGAGCCTATCATCCCAAAGGCAACGAGGAACCAGGGTGACGACCTGTCGCCGTCAAAGTAGGTTGTATTTTGGATATGGCGAGAGGCGAAAAAAGAGATAGCCATGAG